>CAJOJC010000026.1:0-1544 GCA_905234775.1 uncultured Bacteroidales bacterium
CTGCCTCAATAGACCACTCTGACATCTCTCCAAAGGTCCGTGTCAGGTTTGTCGGCCCGGGCCAGACCTGAAAATGGACTGCAAAGATACATCTTTTCGCGAAGACTGCAAATTTTTTTCGCTAACTTTGCATCCCGCGTTCCCCAGGGACGCCGAATAAGACACCATGGATAAAAAGATAGCACTAAACCCCAACTCAGTTGTAGCAGCTCTGAGAAAGACTCCTGAGAATTTCACAAGAGAAGACATAATCAATTTCGTGGTCGAACACGGAATTAAAATGGTCGATTTCATGTACCCGGCGGAAGACGGCAGGGTCAAGACCCTGAACTTCGTCATCAACGACCTGGAGTACCTGGAGACCATCCTCCTGGAGGGCGAGAGGGTAGACGGCTCGAGCCTCTTCCCTTCGTTCGTTCAGCCCGGAAGCTCGGACCTTTACGTGGTCCCGCGCTACCGTACCGCCTTCGTGGATCCGTTCCAGGAGATCCCGACCCTGGTGATGCTGTGCTCGTTCTTCGATAAGGATGGCCAGCCGTTCGAGTGTGATCCATCGCAGACCCTTGCCCGGGCCGAGGAAGCCTTCTTCGCCGCCACCGGCTTCACCTTCGAGGCCATGGCCGAGCTCGAATACTACGTCATCTCCGACGAAGACCCGCTCTACCCCGGAATCGAGCAGAAGGGCTACCATGAGACCGAGCCGTTCGCGAAGTTCAACGACTTCCGCAGGAAGTGCATGGAGCTGATTGCCCAGACCGGCGGCCACATCAAGTACGGCCATTCCGAGGTGGGAACGTTCACCATGGACGGCAAGCTCTACGAGCAGAACGAGATCGAGTTCCTGCCCGACCCCGTTGAGTCGGCGGCGGACCAGATCCTGCTCGCGAAATGGGTCATCCGCAACCTCGCATACCAGTGGGGTCTGGACGTCACCTTCGCCCCGAAGATCATCGTGGGCGAGGCCGGCAGCGGCATGCACATCCACATGCGCATCATGAACGACGGCCGCAACTGCATGACCGAGGGAGGCGAGATTTCGGAGGTGACGCGGCGTGCGATCGCGGGCATGATGGTCCTTGCCCC
This sequence comes from uncultured Bacteroidales bacterium, assembly GCA_905234775.1. Next base: position 1,084 of record CAJOJC010000026.1, read on the forward strand.
TTCGATCACGGCCTTCGGCAACAAGAACCCGACTTCCTTCTTCCGGCTCGTGCCCCATCAGGAGGCGCCCACCAACGTGTGTTGGGGCGATTGCAACCGCTCGGCCCTCGTCCGCGTCCCGCTCGGATGGAGAGGCGGACGCAGCCTCGCGGCAATAGCCAACCCGCTCGAACAAGATACCGCAGTCGAGTCGCTGAAACAGACGGTGGAGATGCGCTCGCCCGACGGCTCGGCAGACATTTACCAGCTGATGGCGGCGCTCTGCGTGGCATGTCGCTACGGGCTCGAACTCGACCCGAAGACGGCGCTCGCGCTAGCGGACGAAAAGTATGTGGCTCTGGACATCCATAAGAAGGAAGGTGCGGCCGTCCTGGCCCGTCTGGACGCGCTCCCGGCCAGCTGCGCAGCATCGGCCGACTGCCTGGAGAAGGTACGTCAGATCTACGAATCCTGCGGCGTGT
>CAJOJC010000026.1:1574-15618 GCA_905234775.1 uncultured Bacteroidales bacterium
CTTTCGACGACGCCGATCTCCATGCGCGCGTCGACGCTGACCCCGCCCTGATGAAGGAGTACGTAGACAAGTATTTCTACTGCGGGTAACCCACTACTTGCGAACCAACTGAACCGCGTCGGCGATGGTCTGGGAAGGACCGCCGTCGGAGCGGAAGGTGGCGCTGAACTTGTCGCCTGCGCGGAGGCGCACGGTAGTCAGATAATGCCAGGCGCTGAGAGTCTGACCTGCGACCAGGACCTCAGATGCGTCGATATCGAAAGTCTGGCCGGTAGAGAGTTCAATAGTAGTATGAGGGTTGAGCCACTCAACCGGCTTGAACTGATAGGAATAGACGTCGTAAGTACCGGAGGCCGGAATCTCGGCGGAGAATACGGCGGGAGCGGCGGGGTCAGTGCAAATCAGCGCAGAGCGCCCGTATGAGCAGTAGACGGGACGCCGCTCCCAGCCGGGTACTTCACCCAGCTGAGTGTCGTCTATCACCACATCCGGCGAGTCATAAATCACCTTAACGATATCGCGGTAATCCACATCCTGAACCTGCGACAAACCATTCCGTCGCGCGAGCGAGACGGCGAGCCCGGCGGCCTGGCCCATCACCATATATACTGGTTCCATACGGATCGAGCCGTAGGCGATGTGGCTGGCCGAGCAGCAGATAGTGACGAGCAGGTTTGTGCACTGTTCCCGCTTCGGGGTGATACTGCGATATGAGATTGGATACGGCAGACCTCCGCCGATCTCGACATTGCCCTCATTCTTGACCATGGCCTTGCCGTTCTTATGGACGACAATGCGCTGGCAGTTATGGGAATCCATGGTATACGCGGCCATGGCGATGCCATCCGGGACGACGGCCCTGCCCTCGCAGTCTGCTTGGGTGGCCACATACTCCCCGACCATTCTGCGGCTTTCGCGTATGTAAAGATGCGGAGTCCAGTTATCGGTGTCAACGAATTCATCCTTCGCCAGGCCCCAGCGGGCAATCTCGGCGCGGATGGACTCGGGGACACGGGGGTCATGGGCCGTGAACCAGAGCAGGCCGAGGGTATAGTCTTTATGGGCCTGGATTATTGCCTGACGCTCCTCCCAACTGGCCTCGGGATAGGAGTGGTTCATTCCTATCATATCGGTAGAGAAGCCGCCACGGTTGTTGATATCGGTCTTGCGGCAGGGCATGGGGCTCCAGATGAAATAATCTTTCAGCAAGGTCTTCTCCGGCTGGGCGGCGTAAAGGCGCGCAAGAAGCTCGTAGCGCGCGGGGTCATAGTTCTCCGGCTTGGGAAGCGGGAGCATATTCTCCAGGCTGTCGGTAAGGCATATGCGGAAGTTGTAAGCCTGCACCAGATTGTCGCCTGAGCCCTTCTCGGCCAGGGTATTGTCGCTCACACCCCAGACCAGGCCGCTCGAAGGATCGCCTGGCACGACGTAGGGATCCACACCGTCAGGGAACTGATGTCCTTCAAGCATTTGGACTCCGTCCCAGGTCTCTCCATACTCCGAGTTATCTTCCCTGCCAACACGGTATTCCACTCCCGCCGCGGCCATCAGATCGCCTTCGTAGGAGCAGTCGATAAACCATGGGGCTTCGAAGTCAAGAGTATCCGCCTGCGAAGCCACACGAACGCCCGTGATACGGGTGCCTTCTTTGGAAGCACCGACTAGGTGATAGCCTTTTATTACCGTTATTTTTTTATGGTCCAAGTACTCCTCAAAAACATCCAGAGCGGCGCTTGGCTCGAATATCCAATTCTCAAGATTGCCGTAATGGGCGCCCAGTTTGCGATAAAACTCCAGCGCCAGTCCCTTGACAACCTGTTTGTTGCCTATGTCTGTCTGGCCAAGGCCGCCGGAAGAGAGGCTGCCGACGCGCGAGGTGGGCTCTACAACGAGAACTTTCAGGCCCTCTTCCGCCGCGCTGTACGCAGCCATTACACCGGAACAAGTTCCGCCATAGACTATCAAATCATACTTTTCAGGGGAGCAGCTCAGAAGGCTTGCGACAAGAAGAAATAAAAAAGGAATGTGGTTCAATTTTCGCATACGATACAAAGTAACAAAAAAATATCTACCTTTATACTGAAAAACTCTAAAACCTTAGTATTATGACCCAGCCAAAGAAAGCAAAAGGATATGTGGTGGAGTTATTCCTCGCACACCAAAACAAGCTCGATTCCCATCTATACAAAACTTACGAAGACGCTCTGCAGGTCCTGGGGTCGGACCCTGAAGCAGGCAGGATCTATGAGGTCCACAGCAAACACAGTACAGGACCAGATGTAGACGGTTATACCTACATGTGGGCAGACGGCCATGTCTCCTCCAAATTTTTCAAAGAGGAAATGGATGCAGACGAAGCCCGCACAAAATATCTGTTCGAACACCCGTCCCACAAAGATCCGGGAAAGGTAGTAGCCTTGAAAATCACTAAAGAATAAAAATAACCCCGCTCGGCTGAGCGGGGTTATTTGTTGCATTCCAAATACACAAGGTGGAACTTTACCCCGGGGACCTTGCGCGCAAAACCGCAATATAGGGCTTCTAGCACACAAGGTCCCGCCCCTGAAGTTCCACCTTGTGTGATTATGACGATGTTTTGTCGATATTCATCAGTTTCCTTATCTCATCACGCTCCATTCCAAGGGCGCGTGCCATTTGTGAAACACTTGTTTTAATAGTCCTGAAGATATATTGCAGGAGTCTGGCTTTTTGGTCGAAGGCCAGATTTCTTACATTGGTTTTATACCACCTTTCTGAAACAGAGTCCACTTCTCTTAGGAACTCGTTGTCTGTTCTCATCGTACGAGGTGCTACCACCAGTTTTTGAGTCATTTCGGGAATATTGACGCCTCCCACAAGACGATAAAAGAATGCTTCGTCCCCGTTAAAGGCTTGTTCTAGATACGATGTGTCACAAAAACTAATAGGTTCCAACTCGTCGTTCGCGTTTACCAACCACTTAGTATTAGACAAATCATCTCCTGTATGGAAGATTTGCCGCCATTCTTTTTCGGACATATCTGCAACTTTCCGCAGAATGACGGCAGGGCTTTCTCTCCTGAAGAATGCACGGAATCCTGTCCATTTGTATTCAGCAATAAGCTCAGCGCCGTTATCAAGGGCATTGCGGGGAATGTATGCAAGGGCATTTCTAAGATACCAGTCATTATCCAAGATCTGGACATTGACATTAGTGCCTTTCAGTGCCTTTACTTCGCCATATTTTCTACGGAAGTGCATTGAATAAACTCTTTTTACTTCTTCCGCAAAAGCCAATGCTTCTTTGTACAATCTGGCAAGCACGGCCACATGGGCATGATTGGAAACTACAGCATAAATTATGATGATAACATTCTTCCTTTTCGCACACAATGCCAATGTTTTTACCATCAGATCACAGTCTTTATCGTCTCGGCATATGATGTTTTTCTCCAAGCCCTCAAAACTGATGTGAAAAGGCAGAACATTAGCCCAGCAGCCATTCGGTAGCCGCCGGGCGACGGGTCTCACGAAAGCCATCAGTTGTACCTTTTACCGAAAGCCGCACTTAAGTTGAACATTGAAGTGTTTCCGAAACTGATCGGTTTTTGCTTTGCTCCCGAGTAATTGGCGTATTTCTGCTTTTCTTGTTTCAAGTAATCTTCTAAAAGAGGAATCAGAGAAAACATCATAGTTGACCATAATTCTTCCGCTTGAGAATAAGGCTCTGCACAGGCGCACATCTCAGTCATACTAAGAAAACGGATCAACTTGCTCATGCCCGTATTCTTATCGCCCCACATGATTTTCACCATTTTTGAAATCATGTTCTTCATCTGTTTCTTGTACACTTTAGGTTTCTTGGAAAGTACTTTGTCTGCGAGTTCTTCGTTGTGGCACTTAAGATCAAGTGTGCCGTCATCCTGGATGACAAGTTCAAGTAATTGTTTCATAGTAGAAAAGGTTGTGGATATGAGTGATATATCCGGTTAATATTGACCGCGGAAGTTTTTCATACGCAGAGCGCGGCCTCTTACGCTGAGATTCTTTCGCAAGATATGCATATAATCCGCTAAAAACAAGGGAAAATGCACAAGGTGGAACTTTACCCCGGGGACCTTGCGCGCAAAACCACAATACAGGGCTTCTAGCACACAAGGTCCCGCCCCTGAAGTTCCACCTTGTGTGCCCGGGGGAGTCTATTAGGAAATCTCCGACATTTTCACTATCTTTGCACGCTTTTCTCCGTATGGGCGCGCAATACGCGTATGTGCGCGGTGCGCAAGGCACGCGAAAACCATCGCGAAAACCAGCGCGAAAACCGGGGAAAGAACAAAGGATAAGACAAGAAAACAACATATGATGACAGCAAACGAAATCAGGCATAAGTTTCTGGACTTCTTCGCATCGAAAGGACATACCGTGGTGCCGTCGGCGCCGATGGTGGTGAAGGGAGACCCGACCCTCATGTTTACGAATGCGGGAATGAACCAGTTCAAGGATATTTTCCTGGGGAACGCAAAGAAGAAGTGGAATCGTGCGGCAGACTCCCAGAAATGTCTGCGCGTCAGCGGTAAACACAACGACCTGGAGGAAGTAGGCCACGACACCTACCACCACACCATGTTCGAGATGCTCGGAAACTGGAGCTTCGGCGACTATTTCAAGAGCGAAGCGATAGACTGGGCGTGGGAACTCCTGACAGAAGTCTACAAGATCGATAAGAACCTTCTTTACGCTACTGTGTTCGAAGGCAGCAAGGAAGACGGAACCACTCTCGACGAAGAAGCTAAGGCTGCTTGGCTGAAACACCTCCCCGAGGACCACATCCTTCTTGGAAACAAACACGACAACTTCTGGGAGATGGGAGAGACCGGTCCCTGCGGCCCCTGCTCGGAGATTCACATAGACATCAGGACTCCCGAAGAGAAGGCCTCCGGTATCCCCGGAAGCGAACTCGTCAATAAGTCCGATCCCCATGTCATCGAGATATGGAACATCGTCTTCATGCAGTACATGCGCATGGCAGACGGCCATCTGGAGAATCTTCCCGCGAAGAATATCGATACCGGAATGGGCTTCGAGCGTCTTTGCGCCGTGCTCCAGGGAAAGAACAGCAACTACGACTCTGACGTCTTCACCGGAATGCTGAACAAGATCGGCGAACTTTCCGGCCACAAATACGGCGAGTCTCAGAAGACAGACGTGGCGATGAGGGTGATCGCGGACCATATCCGCGCCATCAGCTTCAGTATCGCAGACGGCCAGCTCCCCGGAAACGTGAAGGCAGGTTATGTGATCCGCAGGATCCTTCGCCGTGCAGTTCGCTACGGCTACACCTTCCTCGGAATGAGCGAGCCTTTCCTCTGCCGCCTCGTCCAGCAGCTCGTAGACGATATGGGAAATGCCTATCCGGAGCTCAAGGCCCAGCAGAAGATCATCGAATCCGTCATCCGCGAAGAAGAGCTTGCGTTCCTGCGCACCCTCGACCGTGGAATCAAACTTCTTGACGACTACATGTCTAAATCAAAGGCAGACAAGGTCATCAAGGGCGTAGACGCATTCGTCCTCTACGATACCTACGGTTTCCCGATCGACCTCACCCAGCTTATAGCAGGGGAGAACGGTTATACGGTAGATCTCGACGGCTTCAACGTAGAACTCCAGAAACAGAAGGAGCGCGCCCGCGGCGCCACCGCCAACGAATTCGGCGACTGGGTCGAGTTCGCTGAAGGTACTTCCGAGTTCGTGGGCTACGATACTACAGTAGTTGAGGGAGCGAAGCTTCTGAAACACCGTACCGTAGTTCAGAAGAACAAGAAGATGCTCCAACTCGTCTTCGACAAGACTCCGTTCTACGGCGAGATGGGCGGCGAGGTAGGAGATACCGGCTACATCGAGTCGAACGGCGAGAAGATCGCCATACTCGACACGGTAAAGGAAAATGGCCTTACCGTTCATATTGCGGAGAAGCTTCCGCAGAATTGCGAGGCTGAATTCAAGCTGGTCGTAGATGCTCACAGACGGCAGAACATCGCCAACAATCACTCATGTACACACCTCCTGGACCAGGCTCTCCGCGAGATCCTCGGAACCCACGTAGAGCAGAAGGGCTCATACGTATCGGACACCCAGCTCCGCTTCGACTTCTCCCACTTCGAGAAACTCTCAGACGAGCAGATCAAAAAGGTGGAGAACAGGGTCAACGAAATGATCCGCGAGAACTATCTCCTCGAGGAGAAGCGCGACGCTACTATGGAGGAGGCTCAGAAGATGGGCGCCCTTGCTCTCTTCGGCGAGAAATACGGAGACAGCGTCAGGGTAGTGAAGTTCGGCCCCAGCGTAGAGCTCTGCGGCGGTTGCCATGTCAGCGCTACCGGTAAGATCGGTTTCTTCAAGATAGTCAGCGAAGGCGCAATCGCAGCGGGAGTCCGCAGGATCGAGGCTGTTACCGGCGAGAATGCCGAGCAGTTCGTAGGCGTAATGCAGGAAATGCTGAAGACAGCCCGCGCCGCGTTCAACAACGCCCCGGACCTTGTCGCAGCAATCAAGAAACTTGTCGAGGACAATGCCGCCTTCAAGAAGCAGGCGGAGGAATTCGCCAAGCAGAAGACCGCCGAGTTCGCGAAGATGCTCTCGCAGACGGCTAAACCCTCAAACGGCATCAACCTCATCGTCTTCGACCATATCCTTCCGGAAGGAGGCAACCCGAACATGATGCGCGAAGCCGCTCTGCTTCTCCAGAAGAGTCTGGAGAACACGGCGCTCGTCGCAGCTTTCGTCTTCGACGGAAAGCCTCAGCTCGCGCTGATGTACTCTCCGGACCTCGTCTCGAAAGGCAAGAACGCCGGAGCAGACATCCGCGAGGGAGCGAAATTCATCCAGGGCGGAGGCGGCGGCCAGCCCGGCCTCGCGACCGCAGGCGGTAAGAATCCGGATGGCATAAAAGATGCACTTGAAGCCCTGATCGCAGTAGCGACGAAATAACCCCCACAAAGGATGAAGCGACTGGATAGATTTGTTCTCAAATCGTTCATAGGACCGTTCATAGCGATCCTAATGATAGTCGTGTTCATCCTGGTGATGCAGTTCCTCTGGCTGTATATCGACGAACTGGTAGGAAAAGGCCTCGGTATGAGGGTTATCGCGGAGTTCCTTATGTGGGGAACCTGTACGATTCTTCCTCTGGCTCTTCCTCTTGCGACTCTTCTGGCATCGATGATGACCTTCGGCCAGATGACCGAGAACAAGGAGCTGATGGCGGTTAAAGCCTCCGGCGTCTCGTTCGTCAGGATCATCTCTCCGATTATCATCGTCTCGGCGATTGTGGCAGTAGCGGCATACTACGTAGGCGACAACCTGGTCCCGAAAGCCTATATGGAAATCTACCAGCTCCGTACGGACATCGGAAAGACCAAGGAAGAAATCAAGATCCCTTCCGGAACGTTCTACGACGGTATAGACGGTTACATCCTCAGGGTCGACGACCAGTCGGAAGGAATGCTCTACGGAGTGATGGTCTATGACCACACTGCGAAGAAGGGCAACACCAGCATTACTCTTGCCGACTCCGCTACCATGAGGCTTTCGAAGGCGAAGGACTACCTTATCTTCACCCTCTACAACGGAACAAACTATCAGGAGACGAATTCCAGAAAGGGATCGGAGATGGATCTTCAGCTCAACAAAATCGCTTTCGAGCGCCAGCAGCTGATCATCTCCCTTTCCAACTACGCCTTCGAAAAGTCCGAGGAAAACCGCTTCGGAAACCAGATCAAGGCCCAGAAGACAGAGTCTCTGAAGGTCGAACGCGATTCGCTGCGCAACATTACGGAAGAATCGTTCAACAGACACTACAAAAACCTGACTGAGTCTTCGTATTTTACCTACAAGAAGCAGTTGGACAGCAGTGCCTTCAATTCGACCAGAGCGGATTTTCAGTACGAGGGCTTCGGTACATGGAAGAAGAGAGCGGACAAAATACGCGCCCTGAAGGCCGCATCCGAAAAAGCGAACAGGATGGCTTCGGAGCTGACGAACTATGGCCGTGATAATTACGTCGAGTATTATTACCTCCGCCGTTCGAGCGTGGAGATTCTCCATAAAATGGCCCAGGCGCTCGCCTGTTTCATCCTCTTCTTCATCGGCGCCCCGCTGGGAGCCCTGATCGGAAAGGGCGGACTCGGCGTCAGCGCCATCATCTCGGTGCTGTTCTTCGTCCTCTACTGGGTCGTCGACATTTCGGGCGTCAAGCTCGGTAACGACGGCGCGGTCGCAGCCCCGATCGGAGCCTTCATCTCATCGTATGTGCTCGCGCCGATAGGCTTCTACCTCACGTGGAAGGCGGTCCATGACGCGTCGTTCTCCGGAATAGACCAGTTCAAGGCGATGATGCGCAGGCTCTGGCGCAAGATATGGAGCCTCTTCCGCAGGACCCGCATCGTCTACATGGGAACTCCCGAATTCGCGGTGGCCCCGCTGGACAACCTCATCAAGCATCGCTACCACATTGTCGGCGTCGTTACCGTCCCCGACAAACCCAGCGGCCGCGGGCTCAAGGTGAATGAAAGCGCTGTAAAGCAGTATACCGTGGCCCATGGCATCCCGGTGCTTCAGCCGGTGAAGCTCAAGGACCCCGAGTTCCTCGACCAGCTCCGTGCCCTGAAGGCCGACATGTTCGTGGTTGTCGCGTTCCGCATGCTCCCGGAGGAAGTGTGGAAGATGCCGAAGTACGGAACGTTCAACCTCCACGCCGCTCTGCTGCCTCAGTACAGAGGCGCTGCTCCTATCAACTGGGCGGTCATCAATGGTGAGAAGCTGACGGGCGTGACCTCGTTCATGATCGATAAGAACATCGACACAGGCGGCATCATCCTCCGTCAGGAGAGCAGGATAGGACCGGACGATACGGCCGGCGATGTCCACGACCGCCTGATGGAAATCGGCTCCGACATTGTCCTCCAGACGGTAGAGGGCCTGGTCGAGCGTAATGTGGAGACCCGCGTCCAGCGCAGCTTCATCCAGGGCGCCGAGGTTCTCAAACCCGCGCCGAAGCTCACTCCCGAGCTGCTCAACATCGACTGGACCGATACTGCGAAACATGTCCGCAACCTTATCCGCGGACTCAGCCCTTATCCGGCAGCGTATACCATGCTCCAGAAGGGCGACCAGGCTCCCGTCCAACTGAAGATCTTCAGGGCAGACATCCTCGAAGGAAAAGCCACCCCCGGAACGATCGACAGCGACGGAAAAACTTACCTTACGATAGCCGCATCCGACGCGCTCCTCAGCATTAAGGAGCTGCAGCTGAGCGGTAAAAAGAAAATGAATGTAGAGGAATTCCTGAGGGGATTCCGTGAACCTCAGAGCTGGACTGCCCTGATCGGCACCTCCAAATCTGAAATTGCAAGACTCAAAGAAAAATAATATATTTGCGCGATGGGCAAATTCAGTAGATACGTCTATAATCCGGACACTCTCCTTTACGAAAAAAAAGAGGATTCGAAGGTAATCCGCTTCGCTAAAGTGGCGGGTTTTGTCTTCTGTGTCGCCGCGGTTGTAGCGCTCAATTTCTTCATCTATACCCAGGTCCTCGGACTCGACCTGCCTAAGACTGCTCACCTCAAAAAGAAGAACGCAGAGTGGCAGGCTAAATTCGAAGTACTCAACCATAGCCTAGACGTAGCCGAGAAGATACTCGGAGACATTGAACAGCGAGACGACGACGTCTACCGTTCAATTTTCGGCCTGGAGGAGATCCCCCAGGAGGTGAAAGACGCCGGTTTCGGCGGAGTAAACCGCTACTCGTATTTAGACGATCTCGGCGGTTCGACTTATCTTAAGAACACGGTAAGGCGTTTGGATGTAATGACTAAGAGGTCGTTTATCCAGAGCAACGCGCTGGACGAGGTGGCGATGGTGTCTCACCAGGCCGGAAACCTCATCTCATGCGTGCCGGCTGTCGCTCCTATTATGCCTGAACCCGGTAAATACCGCATCTCAAGCCCCTTCGGCCACAGATCCGATCCCGTACGTAAGACTATCGTAGCGTTCCACGAAGGAATGGACTTCGCGACCTTCCTCGGAAACCCTGTCTACTGTACCGGAGACGGTGTGGTAGAAAGAGTGCGCTATCAGTTCTTCGGCTATGGAAACGAAGTCATAATCGACCACGGTTTCGGTTACAAGACCCGCTACGCCCACCTCAATTCGATCGACGTCGTGAAGGGTCAGGCCCTAAAGAGAGGACAAAAGATCGGTGCGGTAGGAAGTACGGGAAAATCGACCGGACCTCACCTCCACTACGAAGTGATTTACAAGGGCAAACAGATCAACCCCAGCCCCTTCATGGATCTTACCATCAAGTCTGAGGAATACAAATCAATGGTGAGGACGGCCGCAGATGAGCAACTCTGATCGCAGATACAGCTTCGGGACCGATTTCCAGTTCACGGAGTCGGATAAACCGTATCAGCGGGTACTCCGGTTCCTGCTGATCGTTATTGTTACGGCCTTTATCGTGACAGTAGTCCTGTACTCGATCTTTGCGATTGCAGTCAATACAGACGTCGAAGGACGCCTCAAGAGGGAGAACAAGATGTACGAGAAACTGTACCCTCAGCTCGTCCCTCAGCAGAAGCTCCTGGAAGACGGTATCGCCGGCCTTCAGTTGAAGGACAACGATGTCTACCAGGAAGTTTTCCACGCCAATGCCCCGGCGGTGGATCCGATCAACTCCCTGTCGTTCCTAAATGGAAACGACACTGTGCCTGAGACGAAAATCGTGGCCTACACCGCCATGAAAATAGAGACTGTCAGCGCAGGAATAGACGACATCGAGCGCTCGTTCCGTAAGGCGCTCCTCCGTGCGGCCAACCCCTCTACGGTGATGCCTCCGATGGACCTGCCCGTTAAGGGAATCTCCTTCTCGCAGGTCGGCGCATCGAAGGGCCTGAAGATGAATCCATTCTTCAAGGCCTATGTGGAACACGAAGGCCTGGACATCATCCTTTCCCAGGGTGAGCCGGTGTTCTCCACCGCAGACGGTAAGGTCTCGCTTGTAGAGCAGTCGAACAAAGGCCACGGCAACCGCATAACCATCACCCACAAAGGCGGTTATGTGACCCGCTACTCACACCTTGCGACTATGAAAGTGAAGCAGGGGCAGAATGTAAGAAGAGGAGAGAGAATAGGCGAGGTAGGAATGACGGGCTCGTCTTTCGCTCCTCACCTCCACTACGAAGTACTCTACGGGGGTACTCCGCTGGACCCGATAAACTACATCTTCGGTTCGGTAACGCCCGAAGAATATACCAATATGCTTTATGTCGCCGCGGCGACCCAGCAGTCAATGGACTAGAAGATATGGACAAGCTTTATTACTCGATAGGCGAAGTTGCAGAGACTCTCGGAGAGAGCGTCTCCTGCATCCGTTTCTGGACTAACTCCTTCTCTAAGGAACTCCACCCTCGCCGCACGGCGAAGGGGAACCGCCAGTATTCGGCTGAAGACATCGAGGCTCTCAGAAAGATTCAGTACCTGGTGAAAAAGCAGGGCCTGACTCTCGAAGGCGCCCAGAAACAGCTTTCGGAAGACGGCTCCAAAGCAGACAAGGCGGTTAAGGTCGCCGACTCGCTGAAAGCCATCAGGGAACAGCTTGTCGCAATAAAAGAATCACTATAAATTATCAACATATGGCAACAACAAAAACAAAGAAGGCAGCCCCTCAGATCGACGTGAGGGAGACCTTCGTATCGCTGCAGAAAGATTTCGGAGAGACCGGTATCCCCGTTGCAGAAAAACTCAAAGTTCTCTACGCCCTTCAGCAGGCAGACAACGAGATAGACAAGATCAAGAACCTCCGCGGAGCCCTTCCTCAGGAAGTCGCCCAGATCGAGGACGAACTTGCAGGCCTTCGCAGCAAGGTGGCCCACCACGAAGAACTGATCGCAGGCTATGAGGCCAGCATCGAAGAGAACAAGAACCAGATAGTAGACCTCGACGCCGAGATAGCCAAATATCAGGAGCAGCTCGGCAATATCTCCAACAGCCGCGAGTACGACTCTATCAGCAAGGAAATCGAGAACCTCGGACTCCTTCGCGAGATCGCCCAGAAACACATCGGCGAGGCCCGCATGGCCATCGGTGAGAGAAGGGACGCTATCGACGCCCTCGGAGACAGGATCGCTATCCGTGAGCAGGACCTTGCAGCAAAGCAGGAAGAGCTCGAGACTATAGTCGCCAGCACCTCGGAAGAGGAGAAGGCTCTTCAGGCCAGGCGCGACGAATGCGCGGCCAAGATCGACGAAAGGACTATGAGCGCCTACGATCGCATCCGCGGAAGCGTTCGCAATCACCTCGCTGTGGTTACCGTCTACAACGGTGACTCCTGTGGAGGCTGCTTCAACGCCATCACCCCTCAGAGGCTCGTCGAGATCGCTTCCGGCAGGAAGCTCGTCATCTGCGAGCATTGCGGAAGAATCCTCGTGAACCCGGACGCCGAAGTACAGGAATAAGCTATGCCCCAGGCAAAAACCAACAGCGGACGTAAGTCCCAGGACGTAGTCCAGGATATCGGGCGTGAGATGGGTAGAATACCCCCTCAGGCTCTCGATGTCGAGGAAGCCGTCCTCGGGTCGATGCTGCTCGAGCCCCTTTGCGTAGACGAAGCGCTGGAGTCTCTCACCTCGAAGTGTTTCTACCTCGAGCGCAACCGCCTTATCTTCGAGGCGATAGTCGCGCTCCACAACGCAAACGCTCCGGTCGATATCATTACCGTCACCGAGAAATTGCGCCAGTTGGATACACTCGAGAAAGTTGGAGGCCCGTCCGTGCTCGCAGAACTCTCGGGAAAGATCGGTTCCGCCGCTTATATCGAGTCCTACGTCAGGATCCTTCAGCAGAAGGCTATCCAGCGTGACCTCATCTCTGCGGCCCACGTTATCCTGAGCGATGCCTACAACGAGCAGGTGAAGGTAGATGATCTGATCGATACAGCTCAGTCGAAGGTATATGAAGCGACTCAGAGCTCGGACCGTAAAAACGTTCAGGCTATCGGTTCGGTGATCAACCAGGCCCTTGACAGGATCCAGCAGCTCCAGAACGTAGAAGGCCTCAGCGGCGTGCCCTCGGGCTTCGCTACTCTTGACCGCATCACCAACGGCTGGCAGCCTTCGGATCTCATCATCCTGGCGGCCCGTCCGTCCGTAGGTAAAACGGCCTTCTCGCTCAACCTTGCCCGCAACGCCGCGGTAGACCACAACATCCCGGTGGCTTTCTTCTCCCTGGAAATGTCTTCGCTCCAGCTCGCGATGCGTCTCATGACCTCCGAGTCGGGCCTTAGCGCAGACAAGATCAAGGGCGGAATCAAGCTCCAGAACGACGAATGGAACCTCCTCGAGCAGTCGCTCAAGAAACTCTCGAGCGCACCTCTCTATGTGGACGAAACTCCTGGTCTTCCCATCATGGAGTTCCGCAGCAAGGTGAAGAACCTCGTCAAGCAGAAGAAGGTCCGTCTCGTGATAGTGGACTACCTCCAGCTGATGCAGGGCCCGATCGAGCTCAAGGGCGTCCGTGAGCAGGAAGTTGCGGCTATTTCGCGTATGCTTAAGGCTACTGCGAAGGAGCTCAACATCCCTATCATCGCCCTCTCGCAGCTTTCGCGTCAGGCAGTTCAGAGACAGGGCGGCGGCGGAAAACCTGTTCTGTCAGACCTTCGTGAGTCCGGAAGTATCGAGCAGGATGCCGATATGGTAATCTTCATCCACAGACCAGATTTCGTGGGCCTGTCGGAGAACGAAGGCGACCGCGAAAAGACTCAGATTATCATCGCAAAACACCGTAACGGCGAAACCCGCGACATCGACATGCTCTTCAAGTCTGAAAGGGTGAAGTTCGTCGAGGTCTCGGATACGCTCTATGCAGATACGCCCGAATACGAATCGGGAATGAATTCACGTGATTTCGTAGAACCTGAAGACAGATGGTAGACAATGAAATAATCCATCACGGCCGTATAGTCGATATGACTCCCGAAACATTCTTGGTGGAGATCATTACCGAGTCG
>CAJOJC010000026.1:15728-18384 GCA_905234775.1 uncultured Bacteroidales bacterium
ACGGTCGCAAGTTCACTGGTCCGAATGGCGGTACGATATTCCTTCCTGCTGCGGGCTTCTTCCCGCTCCTGGTTCTCGTAGTACTTCTTTTCGCCTGCATCCTCGGCGGTCTACCCGAGATAGTCGCAGGTATTACGGCTATCGCCGGAGTGGGCCTCTATTATTTCCTCATCTACCTCATGAGGGATAGGCTTTACAACGATTCTACTTTTTACATAAAGAAAAAATGACTGGATCTATCATCTGGACAATTGCGGTTCTCGCCGGTCTTGGACTGATCCTCGCCCTGCTGCTTTTCCTGCTGGCGAAGAAGTTCAAGGTTGAGGAGGATCCGCGTATCGACGAGGTGGAGAAGGTGATGCCGGGCGCCAACTGCGGCGGATGCGGCTTCGCCGGCTGCCGTGCCTTCGCCGATTCCGCCGTGAAGGCGCCCAATATTGTCCGGTCGGGGGCAACGACGTGATGAAGCAAGTCGCGGCCATCCTCGGCTATGAAGTCAAGGAAAAAGCTCCCGAGGTAGCGGTCGTCAGGTGTAACGGTACCTGTGCGAACCGCCCCAGGACGAATACCTACGACGGAGTGCAGTCGTGTAAGGTGAAGGCCGCGCTGTATGCCGGCGACACCGCCTGCGCCTTCGGCTGCCTTGGTTGCGGCGATTGCGCGGCCGCCTGCCAGTTCGGTGCCCTCTCAATGGACCCCGAAACCGGTCTCCCCGTAGTGGATGAGGCTAAGTGTACGGCCTGCGGCGCTTGCGTCAAGGCCTGCCCTAAAGCCATCATCGAGCTCAGACCCAAGGGCCCCCGCGGAATGAAGGTGTTCGTAAGCTGCGTCAACAAAGACAAAGGCCCGGTTGCGAAGAAAGCCTGCGCCGCTGCCTGTATAGGTTGCGGAATCTGCGCGAAGACATGTACACACGAAGCTATCGTAGTCGAGAACAATATCGCCTACATCGATGCGTCGAAGTGTAAGCTCTGCCGCGAGTGTGAGGCTCTCTGCCCGACCGGATCCATCATAGGACTCAATTTCCCCAAGCCCCTTGACAAAGAGACCATCAAGGCCCGTGTCGCGGAGCGTAACAAGAAGGCAAAGGAGGTAGCAAATGCGTAAACTTACTTTCAGCATCGGCGGAGTCCATCCGGACGACGCAAAGATCTCGAAAGACTGCAAGATCGAGGTCCTTCCTCTGCCCCAGACGGTGTATGTGTCGGTAGCCCAGCATCTTGGAGCTCCGGCCGTACCCGTAGTCGCAGTAGGCGACAAAGTCAAAGTCGGCCAGGTAATAGCCGAACCGGGCGGATTCATCTCCGCTTTCGTCCATTCCCCCGTGTCCGGTACGGTCAAATCGATCGCCCCGCGCGCGGATCTGGCCGGAAAACCGGTAGCCCATATCGAAATAGCGGTCGAGGGAGACGAATGGGCCGAGTGAATCGACCTTTCGGACACTCTCGTGACCGAAATCCCCACGGACAAAGCCGCCACTCTCGAGAAAATCAAGCAGTGCGGCGTCGTGGGACTCGGCGGCGCTACCTTCCCGACCCATGTCAAACTCAATCCCGCCCCCGGTTCGAAGGCCGAATGCCTGATTATCAACGGCGCGGAATGTGAGCCTTACCTTACGAGCGACTACCGCATCATGCTCGAGCGCACGAAAGAAATTATCGTGGGCGCCGCGATCATGCAGCAGGTCCTCGGCGGGTGTAAGTGCGTCATCGGAATCGAGGAGAACAAGCCCGAGGCAATCAAGGCCATGCGCGCTGCGCTGAAAGAGCTCCCGTACGACAATATCAAGGTCCAGCCGCTGAGGAAGCGTTATCCCCAGGGCGGTGAGAAGCAGCTCATCGACGCTGTCATGAAGCGTCAGGTGGGTTCGGGCGGCCTGCCGATCAGCGTGGGCGCGGTCGTCCAGAATGCTGCCACTTCGCTGGCCGTCTATGAGGCCGTTCAGAAGAACAAACCGCTGATTACCAATGTCCTCACGGTCACGGGCGACTGCCTGCCGGTCGAGAAGCAGCACAACTACCTCTTCCGAATCGGTATCCCGCTCAGCTTCATTGCAGAGCAGGCCGGCGGAGTGCCCGAGGGCGCAGCTAAACTCATCAGTGGCGGCCCCATGATGGGACGTGCGATCTCGAATCTGGACGCGACTACCGTGAAAGGCTCGTCGTCCATCCTCTACCTGAGCGAGGCCGCGACCAAGCGCGCTCCCGAATCGAACTGTATCAGGTGCGGCCGCTGCGCCGACGCCTGCCCGATGGGCCTGGAGCCGTTCCTGCTGAGGCGTCTCACCCTCGCGGGCGATCTCGAAGGCCTCGAAGCAAATGCGATGCAGGACTGCATCGAGTGTGGCTGCTGCCTCTACAGCTGCCCTGCGAATATTCCGCTGCTCGACCTCCTGCGCCAATCCAAGAACCAGGTCCTCGGCGCCATCCGCGCCCGGGCAGCTAAAAAATAGAAGCGTATGTTAGTATCTCCTTCACCCCATATCCATGCGTCCGTGAGCACCCGCTCGCTGATGCTCGATGTAGTGATAGCCCTGCTGCCGGCTACGATCGTCGCAGTGCTGTTCTACGGCTGGAGCGAACTGCTCGTCCTCGGAGTGAGCATCGCCTCGTGCGTGCTGCTCGAGTGGGCGATTACCCGCTTCCTCATGAAGAAG
>CAJOJC010000026.1:18413-20729 GCA_905234775.1 uncultured Bacteroidales bacterium
GACCCCATGGTGGATCGTGCTTATCGGTGCGATTGTCGCTATCGGCGTAGCCAAAATGAGTTTCGGCGGAATCGGGCAGAACGTGTTCAACCCCGCCATTACCGCGCGAGTATTCCTTCTGGTCTCGTTCCCGGCCCAGATGACCGATTGGACTGTCCCGGCCGGCTTCATCCACTCGACCGACGCCGTTTCGGGCGCAACCCTTCTCGGCCGCTATGCCGAGGGTGGAATCGACGCCATCGCCGGAACGGATTATCTCCATACTCTTTTCCTGAACATAGGCGGTTCGGCCGGTGAGATAAGCGCAATCGCGCTGCTCGTCGGTTTCGTATATCTGCTGGTCCGCAGGGTCATCAAGCCCTGGATCACCCTCAGCATCTTCGGAACTGTCGCGCTCACGAGCCTTATCTTCTGGCTTGCGAATCCCGCCCAGTTCTCAGATCCTCTCTTCAACCTGCTTACCGGCGGTCTTATCCTCGGCGCCTGCTTCATGGCTACCGACTACGTAACTTCGCCTATGAGCAACTGGGGCGGAGTCATCTACGGTATCGGAATCGGTATTCTGGTGATGATGATCCGTTACTTCGGCTCGTATCCTGAGGGAGTGAGCTTCGCTATTCTTCTTATGAACATGACGGTGCCTCTTCTGAACAACTGGTTCCATCAGAAAAAATATGGGAGGAAGTAAGTATGGCAGCTCAGTCTAACCTTAGAAACATGGTTCTGTGTCTTACCGGCGTGTGTCTTGTCTGCGCAGGCCTCCTCGGAGCGGTCAACGCAATCACTAAAGACATCATAGCCGAGACGGCCCACAAAAATCTCGTCGCCTCTATCGCGGCGGTATTGCCCGAGGGCGGAGAGCTCTCGGAGAGCCAGGCCTCGGAGGCCGCGGGAATCGGCGAGTACTACATCCTTTCGAAGGATGGCGCTCCAGCAGCTTATGCGGTAAAGTCTACTACCAACGGTTTCGGCGGAGCCCTCACCCTGATGGTGGGAGTCCTTCCGGACGGAACGGTCTACAATACTTCGGTGCTCGAACACACAGAGACCCCGGGCCTCGGCGCAAAATGTACCGAAGAAGAATCCCACTTCCGCACCCAGTTCAAGGGCTTCAGCGGAATTCTTAAGGTCACTAAAGACGGTGGAGAGATAGATGCCATCACTGCTTCTACTATTACTTCCCGTGCCTTCACCCTTGCTGTAAAGCAGGCCGTAGACCTTGTTAAATCTTTAAACGGAGGACAGTGTGATGAGTAAGATGCATTTTCTGACAGACGGTCTGGTAAAGAACAACCCGACCTTCGTGCTGGTGCTCGGAATGTGTCCGACACTCGCGACTACAACCTCGGCCATGAACGGCCTCGAGATGGGACTTGCGACCATGTTCGTCCTTATCCTGTCGAACATCGTTATCTCGCTCATCTCCCCGATCGTGCCGGACAAAGTACACATCCCCGTCTATATCGTGGTGATCGCGACTTTCGTGACGCTGCTTGAGCTTCTGATGAAGGCATATGTGCCCGACGTCTACGCAACCCTCGGTCTTTTCATCCCGCTTATCGTGGTGAACTGCATCGTCCTGGGCCGCGCCGAGGCATTTGCCAACAAAAACGGCATCGGCGCTTCCGCGCTCGACGGTGTCGGCGTCGGCCTCGGCTTTACTCTCTCGCTTACCGTAATCGGCCTCGTCCGCGAGCTTCTCGGCAGCGGATCGGCCTTCGGCTTCAAGCTGATCCCCGGCGACGGTATTCTAGCCTTCGTGCTCGCGCCCGGCGCCTTCATCGTGATAGGTTACCTGATGGTTTTGTTCAACAAATATCTTAAGAAGTAATGTCTGAGTATCTCCTTATCATCGTTACAGCGATATTCGTTAACAATATCCTGCTTGCGCAGTTCCTCGGAATCTGCCCGTTCCTCGGAGTGTCGAACAAGCTTTCGACCGCGACTGGAATGTCCGGAGCAGTCTGCTTCGTCATCACTCTCGCAACCGTAGTTACCTGGCTTATCAACAAGTACCTTCTCGTTCGCTTCGATATAGTTTATCTCCAGACGATAGCCTTTATCCTCGTGATTGCGGCTCTCGTCCAGATGGTCGAGATAGTACTTAAGAAAGTCAGCCCTTCGCTATATCAGGCCCTCGGTATCTTCCTTCCTCTTATCACTACCAACTGCGCCGTACTCGGCGTAGCCCTTTCAGTAGTCCAGAAGGACATGCCTCTCGGCCAGGCGACTGTCTATGCTCTAGCGACCGCAATCGGCTGGGGCATCGCTATGATCCTGTTTGCCGGTCTGCGCGAGCAACTTGCCGGCAACGAC
>CAJOJC010000027.1:0-1010 GCA_905234775.1 uncultured Bacteroidales bacterium
TGTCCTGACAGCCCAGTACAAGTTTGGGGAGGACAGCTGGTTTACGCTTGGCGGCCGGGTCTCAGGTATCCTGAACGAGACTTATTCCAAGAGTTTCGGTATTGAGGATTATACCGGAAAGGGTGAATGGAATTGGTTTGTCACGCCGAACATGCGATTCCAATACAGCAAAGGCAGCGACCGCATTTCGCTCTATGCCTCCGGATATGGACGACGCCCCAATTCTTCCCGGATGCTGCCGGTACTGGACATCACTGATCCTTCGCGACTGAGCCTTGGCAACGTGTACCTGAAGCCGTATTCGACGACGAATTTCGGAGGCAACTGGAAGCGGGACAATAAGAAGAAGTTTTCCACGCTGATGGTCTATGTGGATGGCACGCTGAATACCTCTCCCATCAGTTTTGCCCGCTGGTACGATACGGATGGCATCCTTTATTCCATCCCGGTCAATTCCCAAAAGCCGAGTGTGACAGCCAGCCTTACGGCGAATTATACCACGCCACTGGATGCAAAGAAGAATTGGTCCCTCACTTTGAACGGTGTTATGGCGTACACTTCTTCCGTCAGCTACCAGGCCAAAACGACGCTGCCGGAGCTGGACAAGGACGCCTTTGATTATTCGGCATTCATGTCCGACTTCTGGGGGAATGCGGACGGAGACCGCTTCTATGGCGGGCTCAGCGGCTTCGGAGAGAGCAGGACTCGTTCCTTCAATCCCTATGCTGGATTCACCTTGAAGTACAATCAAGACCATTATTTCATCAGCCTGGAGGCCAACACCCAGGGACGCATCGCCCGATACTCGCTTGACCCCAGCATCAACATGAATACCCTGGACACGAAGATTACGGCCCGAGGTTCGTATACCACAAAGCACGAATTTGAGTTCAATTCCGACATCAGCTATGTTTTCTACAAGGGATATGCAGCCGGATACGGAGATCCTGAATGGAGGTGGTATGCCTCGGTATCGAAGAATATCGGCGCGTTCAACCTGAGTGTCAAGG
>CAJOJC010000027.1:1093-5553 GCA_905234775.1 uncultured Bacteroidales bacterium
ATGAATGCTGTCCACAGTGCAAGGGCGCAGCAAGCAGCGTGGAATATGCTGTTCTGAGAAAGGCTTTCATAAGCACGGTTAAACATAAATACTGACAGGAACTGCCGTCATCTCATAGTGAGGTGGCGGCGGTTTTGAATATCGCTATTTCAACTTAGTTATTAGTCCTTATTTCTGGCCCATCAAAAGGACTAAAAGAATTCTAATTATAACTTGATATAACGGAAAAGAGGGTCAATTATATCCGAAACTGCACAAAAAGAAAAAGTCGCTGAATTCAGCGACTTTTGTGGAGCATAGGAGAATCGAACTCCTGACCTTTTGAATGCCATTCAAACGCTCTACCAACTGAGTGCAAAGGTAATACAATTTTCGAAAATTCCCACTTTTTGTGACACAATTGCACAATCTGCGCTTAAAAGCTTTCCTGTGAGGGCTCTCTGGCGCCGATTTCTGGGTTTTTGGCGCGGAACGGCTGGTTTTTCTCCTTTTCGTCGCCATTTCAGGCACTTTCAGCTCCGAATGCCTGGTTTTCCCCCTCTCCGGCGCCATTATCGGGGATTTCGGCGCCGCGGGCCTACATTGGCTGACGCCGGGGCGGGAGGAAAAGCGCGAAGGCTTAAAGGTTGGTACGATTTTGTCGAAGTTCGTTCCCGAGGTCGCTCGCGGGAGCGCTTGCCCGGTTGCTTGTTTGAGTGCCCGCGACCTCTTTCAACCCTTCGAAAAAATCGTCCCCGACTTTTTAGCCCGCGCGGGCTCGGAGTTGGTGCAAACAATGAAGTTCTACCCCTCGCAACACTAACCCTGCCGGGGGCTAACGAATATATATTCGATCGTGAGGGAAAGCGCGAATGCTTCGCGCCGTTGGGTGGATATGCCTGTATTACAGCAAGTTGCTTAAATCAAACTCCGTAAATTTCCGACTTTGATTTGCACAATTATCTGTAAATCAATGAGTTCCACCTGACGGCGCCAATAGTAGACCAGTCGAATTCGCGGTATCCCGACCGAATACCCACTACCGGCTCACACTACCGCTGGAATATATATTCCCCCTGCCAGTTCGCTCCCCGCGAAGGGTAGGACCTTCTTTACGCAGTACCGCTTCACTCGCGGCGTCAGAAACAATTGGGGGACGATTTTTTCGAAGGGTTGAGAGAGGCCGCGAACGCCTCTGCGAGCGGCCTCAGGAAGGGACTTCGACAAAATCGTACCTGGCGGACACTCCCGCTCGCGGCTTGATAATCGTCAGGAGCGGCCGCAGGTCCTTCGAACGGTCTTTCACGCTCGGCGCAGCGCGATCGAGGGTTGGACATTGGTGTATTGAGGTCTTGAGCGTGGCTATCACCCCTCGCGCAGGGGGTGATGGGAGCGAAAAAGGCCCAAAACGTGGCTATCACCCGAATTGCGGAGGGCGATAGCCACACCCGGCGAGGGAGAACGACAAGACTATTCTAGAAGGATTCGAAGGCGGGGAGGGAGGAGTTGGACTCGCAGCGGGATTCGATGGGGTCGGGGAGAGCGGGGAACATATCGTAGCCCGTCCATGCTTCGATCTGGTCGACGCTGGTCGTGAACTCGGAGAAGAGCGTCTTCTTGAACTCTTTGTGGGGCAGCCAGAAGCCTATGGTCTGCGCGTCTTTGATGGCTCCGTTCGCGTCGCGCTTAACCTTTAGGACGGCCTTCCAATAGTAGTTCGGCACTGGCAGGGTCTTCCCGTCGCGCGTGCTGACTATGTTATGGACCTGTTCGTTTCCGCCTTTTTTCTTGAATGCCGCGCCCGTGACGATGTAGAGCGTGTCGCCCGCCGGGACCATGGCCCTGACTCCCGCCTCGAGCTTGGCCCAGATGCCTCCGTTGAAGCCGTTCTGTATCTGCGGGGTCATGTTGGTCGAGTAATAGGTCTGCGCCATCATCTCGTCGTTGCCGTTGCGGTCGGCGTTCGGGATCTGGTGGCCGCGAGCGTAGTAGTTCGACTCGTAGAGGTCGCCCTTGCAGTTGACGCCGTAGCTGCCCGAACTCACCTTCGTTTGCTTGTCGACAGCGACGTCGGGGTCATATGCCCATGTCTCAGTCCGCCCGGAGCCGAGATGCGCTGCGCAGAGGGGGTAGGCCACCCAATAAGAGGCGTAGACCGACGGATCATAGAGCATAGTGTAGTTGCGCTGGCGCTTGCCGCCCATGTTTGCCCAGTGTGTAAGACCAGAGTTGCCGCCAGCGGGCAGCTCCAGCCAGCGCGGCGCGGGCCCGGCGGCCTTCGCCGGCGTCGCGCTCTTCGGCTCGCTCGCCGAGGGTTCCTCCGTGGCCGTGGCCTCGGCCTGTTTCCCGATCTTCAGGCCCCATTCGCCCTCGACTCGCTCGACCTCGTCCCTCACCGGCTCCGGCCACTTCTCGCGCGGCACGGTATACAGGTATACCACCGCTGCGATGACCAGCAGAATAACGATAACTATCACCGCAGTTGGCGGTTTCTTCGGCTGTTTACGCTTCTTTTTTGCCATATATGGGCGAAGTTAGTGAAAAAGTTGGTACATCTCCCTATCGCGATGTAGGGAGATGTACCAACTTTTCAACCAACCCGGCTTCTACAGCTTCTCCTGAATGAACTCCAGCGACAAAGAAGCCGGAAGGGCGTAGTTCTCCGGGAAGCAGTGAGTCAGCCCGGGAAGTTCGACGTATTTGCAGTCCTTGATATACTGCGGATAGAGCCTGGAATCCCTTAACAGATTAGGCATATCGGCATCGCCCTGAACTATCAGGACGGGGCCGTCGTATGCTCCGGTCCTTTCGTAAACCATGATCTCACGTGCAGCGCGGAAATAATCCTTTCCGAACCAGCGTCCCCAATAGAAAGCGGAGTCGGCAAGATCTTCGTAGCTCGCTGGGGCATCGAAGAAGATGTTATTGACCGCATCGACATGGATGCAGGCAGCAGGGGCGAGCAGAACTGCGCACTTAACCTTCTTTCGACCCATATCACCCGCAAACACTCCGGCTACAAAGCCGCCCTGGGAGTGTCCTGCTACCGCAATGCGCTTTTTGTCAACCCACGGAAGCCCCGCGACATAGTCGTAGATGCAGTGAAGATCCTCCAGCTCGTTTTCGATAGTCATATCGCTGAACTTGCCCTCGGACTCGCCGTGGCCGTTGAAATCGAACCTGACGGTGGCATATCCGTGCGCTAGTAGCGAGTCGTTGACGGCCATGTTGTGGTTTTCGGAGCGCCAGCCTGTAAGGCCATGGCAGATAATCACAACAGGCACCTTGCGGGCCTGCACCATGGGCCGCTGGACGTCGCCGACCAACTTGCCTACCGAACCGTCTATGGTTTCGGTATAATTCAACTCAGGCCAAACCTTGGCCGGGCGCAAATCCAATTCAACGCAAGTGATAATAACAACTACCACAAAGGCCAGCAATACTATCTTCCAAGGAATTGCGAGGGGACTTTTCATATGATATGCTTAATAATTAAAAGGAAGATCCATCCGCAGAGGATGAGCTTCATTCCTGTTGTTACTATGAATCCGAAAAATGCGCCGATTGAGGCCTTGAACGACTCCCATACACCGCGGTCTTCAACGACAAGTTCGGCGATGAATGCGCCAAGGATGCTGCCCAGAACCATTCCTATCGGGGTCAGGAACATGCCGGCGAAAAGGCCGACGATGGCGCCGACCGACGCCGCTTTATGGCCTCCCATCGTGCGGGTAAGAGTCGCGGGCAGAACATAATCCAGCACCGTCACTACGGTAGCCAGGACCAGGAACACTAGAAGCGAAGTCAAAGACACCGGATCTGGTAGTTTGGCTAAATAAAGCAGAAACAGTCCCACCCAACTCAGCGGCGGGCCGGGAAGGCCGGGCACGATACTGCCGATAATGCCCAATACGGCCAGAATAACCGCAAATACCTCAAGCGTGACCATTTTATTTCCTCCTGATATTGGCGCCCAGCGCGTTCAGACGCTCGTCGATGGCCTCATAACCACGGTCGATCTGCTCGATGTTCTCGATCTCGGAGGTTCCCTTCGCAGAGAGCGCCGCGAGGAGCATGGCGATACCGGCACGGATATCCGGCGATGTCATGCGCCCTGCGCGCAGGCTGAAGTTGTGGTCATGGCCGATTACAACCGCACGGTGGGGGTCACAGAGAATGATCTGCGCGCCCATATCGATCAGCTTGTCGACGAAGAACAGACGGCTCTCAAACATCTTCTGATGAATGAGGACCGATCCCTTACACTGCGTCGCGACTACCAGCATCACGGACAGAAGGTCCGGGGTGAGGCCTGGCCATGGAGCATCGGCGATAGTCATAATCGAGCCGTCGATGAACGAGTCGATGACGTAAGACTCCTGCGCGGGGATGTAGATGTCATCTCCTCTCTGCTCGAGCTTGACTCCCAGACGGCGGAAACTTTCCGGGATGATGCCGAGCTCGTCGTAATGGACGTTCTT
>CAJOJC010000027.1:5572-22819 GCA_905234775.1 uncultured Bacteroidales bacterium
CAGGCCGATGAACGAGCCGACCTCGATCATATCGGGCAGTATGACGTGGGTGGCGCCTCCGAGCTTCTCGACTCCCGTGACAGTGATCAGGTTCGAACCGATTCCCTCGATTCGCGCGCCCATGGCCACGAGCATCTTGCTGAGCTGCTGGACGTACGGTTCGCAGGCCGCGTTGTAGATGGTGGTCGTGCCCTGCGCGAGGGTCGCTGCCATCACTATGTTCGCCGTGCCGGTGACGGAGGCCTCATCGAGGAGCATGTAGCTGCCGCTCAGACCCTTGGGCGCCGTGAGGTGATATGCTTTCACCGCCGAATCGTAGACGTAGGATGCTCCGAGCTTGACGAAGCCTTCGATGTGGGTATCGATCCTGCGGCGGCCGATCTTGTCTCCGCCGGGCTTGGGGAAGTAGGCCTCTCCATAGCGGGCGAGCAGCGGGCCCGAAATCATCACCGAGCCTCGAAGGGCCGCGCATTTCTTGACGAATTCCTGGCTGCGGATGTATTCGAGGTTGATGTCGGCGGCCTTGAAGGTGTAGTCGCCCTTCGCGTGGCGCGTGACCTCGACTCCCATGCCCTTGAGCAGGTCGATGAGATTGAGCGTATCGAGAATTTCGGGGACGTTTGACATCCTCACGGGCTCGGCGGTCAGAAGCACGGCGCTGAGCACTTCGAGCGCTTCATTTTTCGCGCCCTGGGGAGTGATTGAGCCGCTGAGCTTGCGGCCTCCTTCGATTATAAATGAACTCATAGTGGTTAGATGTGTTCTACTTCGGGATGGAGCTCTACTCCGAATTTCGCGCGCACGGCGTCGATGACTTCCTGCTCGAGCGCTAGTATCTCTGCGGGAGCGGCCTCCCCGCTGGCGTTGACTATCACGAGCGGCTGCTTCTCGTAGACGGCCGCGCCTCCCTTTCGTACGCCCTTGAACCCGCACTGCTCGATCATCCATGCGGCCGGGACCTTCACGAACCCGCCTTCGAGCAGGTAGTGGGGCACGGTCTCATAGCCTTCCGCGATTCGGGCGAACTGCGCCGCGGAGACGACCGGATTCTTGAAGAAGCTGCCGGCGCTGCCGATCTCTTCGGGATCCGGGAGCTTCTCGCGGCGTATGCGGATTATCTCCTCGCGCACCTCGGTCGGGCTTTTCGGCTCGCGCCCTTCGAATATCTTCTTCAGGGCGCCATATTCGATCTTCGGCCGCGGTTCGCGCGAGAGCCTGAAGAGCACGCCCGTGATTATGTAGCGGCCCTTGAATTCGGGGTCCTTGAACAGTGAATCGCGGTAACCATAGCGGAGCTCATGGACCTTGAAGGCCGTCTTATCGCGAGTCTGGAGGTCGAAGCAGGTCACTCCGGCGATCACGTCCTTCGCCTCGACGCCATAAGCGCCGATGTTCTGGACTGCGGCCGCGCCGACCGTGCCGGGGATGAGGGAGAGATTCTCCATACCCCACAGGCCGTCGGAGCAGGTCTTCGCGACCAGGTCGTCCCATTTCACGCCGGAGCCCACGGCGAGCGGCACCTCGTCTGCGCCGGCATCAAAGTACTTGACGTAATTGATGCAGGAGCGAAGGACCGTTCCGGGAAAGTCCTTGGTGAAAAGCAGATTCGAGCCTTCTCCCATACTGAGAAGGGGTTGAGGCAGGGAGTCGAAATCTATCGACTTAAGGTCCTCTATCGTATCATACTCGATATAGCAGGCGCAGGACACCTTCATTCGGAAAGTGTTCTGCGCGCTGAGATCGTAATGCTCGGACCTTCTTATCATCGGGGGCTATTCTTTGACGGTAGAGGCGAGGCAGAGCTCGTCCATCTGGACCTGGTCGATCTTGCTCGGGGAGTCTATCATCACGTCGCGGCCCTGGTTGTTCTTCGGGAACGCGATATAGTCGCGGATCGTTTCCTGGCCGCCGAACAGGGCGCAGACGCGGTCGAAACCGAACGCCAGTCCTCCGTGGGGCGGAGCGCCGAACTTGAAGGCGTTGATGATGAAGCCGAACTTGTATTCGGCGTCTTCCTTGCTGATGCCGAGTACCTCGAACATGCGCTCCTGCATCGCGGCTTCATGAATACGGATACTGCCGCCTCCGAGCTCCGTGCCGTTCAGGACGAAGTCGTAGGCATTGGCGCAGACGCGCTCGAGATCCTCTTTCTTATCGCTGTAGAACCACTTTTCGTGCTCCGGCTTAGGCGCGGTGAACGGGTGGTGCATGGCGTAGAAACGGCCGTCTTCCTCGCTCCATTCGAGCAGAGGGAAGTCCACTATCCACAGCGGGGCGAAGACGTGCGGGTCCCTCAGGCCGAGCCTGTTACCCATCTCGATACGCAGCACGCCGAGCTGGGTCTGGGTCTTGCGCTTAGGGCCGCAGAGCACGAGGATGAGGTCGCCCGTCTTGGCTTGCAGTTTGTCGGCGATTGCTTTGAGCTGCTCGGGAGTATAGAATTTATCTACGCTGGACTTGATTGTTCCGTCGGGGTTGAGCTTGATGTAGACAAGGCCCTTTGCGCCGACCTGAGGGCGCTTGACCCATTCGGTCAGTTCATCGAGCTGCTTGCGGGTATACTCCGCGCAGCCCTCGGCGTTGATGGCGCCTACATACTCGGCGCTGTCGAAGACGGAGAAGCCTACGCCCTGAGTCAGTTTGGTGATTTCGTGGATCTTCATTCCGAAGCGGATGTCCGGCTTATCGGAACCGTAGTTATCCATCGCGTCGTACCAGCTCATACGTGGGAGGGGGTTAGGGATATCTACTCCGAGGGCGTTCTTGAACATCTGCCTCATCATACCCTCGAAGGTATTGAGGACGTCTTCCTGCTCGACAAAGGACATCTCGCAGTCTATCTGCGTAAACTCGGGCTGACGGTCTGCACGGAGGTCTTCGTCGCGGAAGCAGCGGACAATCTGGAAATAGCGGTCGTAGCCGGCTACCATCAGAAGCTGCTTGAAGGTCTGAGGACTCTGAGGAAGAGCATAGAACTGGCCGGGGTTCATACGTGAAGGGACCACGAAGTCACGGGCGCCTTCAGGGGTCGACTTGATGAGGTACGGGGTTTCAATCTCCATGAAGCCCTGAGCGTCGAGATAAGTCCTGATCTCCTGCGCGAGGCGATGGCGGAGAGCCAGTGCGCGCTGGAGCGGCGGCCTGCGGAGGTCGAGGTAGCGGTATTTAGCGCGCAGATCCTCTCCGCCGTCGCTGTTCTCCTCGATGGTGAAGGGAGGAGTAACGGATTTATTCAAAATATTGATTGTGGCGACTTTAATCTCAATTTCGCCGGTAGGGATCTTCGGATTTTTGCTCTGGCGCTCCAGAACCTCTCCGGTCACCTGGATTACGAACTCACGGCCGAGCGACTCGGCAGTCTCTACGAGCTGCGGGTCGGCGGCGCCGTCGATTACGAGCTGGGTGATTCCATAACGGTCGCGGAGGTCGATGAAGGTCATTCCTCCGAGTTTGCGGGATTTCGCGAGGGTAACTGTTTTACCTTTGTCGGCGAGCCTCAGTTCGCCGCAAGTTTTGCTCCTGTACATATATATAATTGTGTTTGCTTTCAGTTTTACGCCCCGGTTCAGGCCCTGGACGTGTCCAGTCTCCAAATTTAGCAATTATTTGGCAATAAAAGTTGGCACATCTCCCTACACCGGGATAGGGAGATGTGCCAACTTTTATTCTTTCGCGTACAATTTTGCCGGGCCGGTAAGGTAGACCTCGGTGAAGCCTACAACGGTGTCGCCAGCGTAGACTGGCTTGAATTCTACCTGAAGATCGTCCTGCCGCGCGCGAACCGGAACGATGATACGGCCGTCTTCCTCGCGCCAGGCGTGGGGATGTTGTTCGTCACCGGCCGAACCAAGCCAAGCCGCAATTGCAGAGGCCGTGATTCCAGTACCGCAGGCGAGAGTTTCTCCCTCGACGCCCTTTTCGAAGGTCCTTACTACCAGGCGGTTAGGCTCAGCCTTGACAAAATTCGCATTCGCGCCTACCGGGGCGAAAACCGGATCCCAGCGATAGCGCTTTCCCTCCTCGTCCATATTTAATCCCTCGACTTCGGGGACGAATTTCACGAAGTGACGAGTTCCAGTATCCACGAACCAGCCGTCCAGGACGGGGCAGAAGATATGAACATCGGTCATGCGGATTTTGACGGTCTTGATGACGCCATCGACGGAAGGGCCCCCGATCGGGTCGGGGGTGACAGGTGAATTATCGGGGGTGACGGCGAGGATTTGTCCGGTATGGGGGCCGTCGCCGGCTTCGAAGTGGTAGACATTACCGTCGGCGGGCTTGATGCCGAGGTGATCGGCGAAGGCCACTATGCAGCGGCCGCCGTTACCGCACATCATGCCGCCAGTGCCATCCGGATTAAAGAACGCCATCTCGAAATCGCAGCGCTCGGAAGGCAGAAGCATCATCATGCCGTCGGTCTTGAAGTGGGCGCAGAGATCCTGGACGTACGCTTCCCATGGCGAAGCTCCGCCGTGACAGCAGTGGTGTCCGCCGCCACCGTGGCAGCAGTGATGCTCCTCTTCATGATGGTGACAACCGCAATCATGCTCGCCCTTTTCGCAGGTGCAGGGCTCGCCTTCCTGGCAGCCGCATTCACACTCGGATTTATCACACGTGCACGGCTCGCCTTCCTGGCAGCCGCACTCGCACTTTTCGTCACAGCCCCCTTCGGGCTGCGCGGCCTGTTCCATTTCGTTTATTATTTCGCGCCCGTCGAGAACGACGAAGTTGTTTCCGGCGCCTGAATAAAGATAAAAGGTCATAACAATGATGCTAACAGTTTAATTCCGGGCTCCATGCGCTCCTTGTCGAGGAACGAGAAATTGAGCCTCATGGTATTTCGGTGTGAGCCGTCGACATAGAAGAATGAACCGGCTACGTAAGCCACTCCGGCTGCGAGGGCGCGGTCGTACAGGGCGACAGTGTCATATCCCTCGGGGAGAGTGACGAATAAAAACAGGCCTCCTTCCGGATGAGTCCAGCTGACTCCGGCGGGCATATACTTTTCCAACAGTCCCAACAGATAGTCGCGCTTGTCGCGATATAATTCAATCGTGTGGGCAAGATTCTTATCGAGTTCGCCGCCAGCCATAAACTCTGCGGCCATGTACTGGTCCATGATAGGCGGACACAGATCGAGCGCCTGCTTGCAGACATAAATCTGGTCGAGCAGTTCGGGCGCGCCGATGACCCAACCGAGGCGGAAGCCTGGCGCCATTATTTTCGAGAAACTGCCGAGATGAAGCGTCCGCTCAGGCGCTAGCGAGTAGATAGTCGCTACAGGCTCGCCTTCGTAGCGAAGCTCGCGATAAGGGCTGTCTTCCACGATCAGGAAGTCGTACTTGCGCGCAAGGTCTGCCAGTTCCTTTCGCTGAGCCAGGGTCATAGTCTGACCGCTCGGGTTCTGGAAGTCCGGAATGGCGTAGAAGAACTTTGCCTTCTGGCCGGAAGCCAGATATTCATCGATTTTATCGATATCAATCCCAACCACCTTTGCCCGGTAGCTCTTGAAAGATTGAATAGCCCCGAGATATGTTGGGTTGGTAGTAAGAATTACGTCACCGGGGTCGATAAGGATTCGAGTACATACGTCGATGCCCTGCTGGGACGAAGTCGTAATTTGGATATTCTCTACTGGAACGCCGTAACGCTTGGATATTGCCTCGCGCAGCTCCGGCACTCCCTGTGTGGCACCATACTGCAGGGCCTTTGCCCCGTATTTATGGAGCACTTCAGCAGAAAGCCTCTCGATAGTCTCCAGAGGGAAAGTCTCGGCCGAGGGATAACCGCCCGCAAAGGAATAAATCTGCGAGAGGTCTACCTTCCGGAAGATTTCCCTTACCGGAGAGCGCATGAACGTGCCCGTATCGGCCGAAAGATATTTTTTATAGTCCATTTTTATCTCAATACGTCCTCAAGACGAACGGAACCGTCAGTTTTTTCGTCACGATATTTGACGATTACCGGGCAATAGAGAGAAACTCCAAGTTCCGCTCCGGGGCCCTTTTTCATCGGTCGTGAGCCGCTAACTACCACCGCTCCACGTGGAACAACAACCCTTCCATCCTCATTGCGAGGGACGAAATCTCCGGTAGTGCTGTCGAAGAGCGGAGTTGCGGAAGTGATGATTACACCAGATCCTATCACGGCATTCTCCTGGACGATAGTTCCTTCGTAGATTCCGCAGTTGCCTCCGATGAAGGCGTTGTCTTCAATGATGGTGGGCATTGCTCCCGCAGGCTCCAGAACGCCTCCGATCTGAGTCGAAGCGGAGATGTGGATGTGGCGGCCAACCTGGGCGCAGCTGCCGATTGTTACGTGGGAATCGACCATAGTTCCTTCGCCTACGTAGGCGCCGGCGTTGATGTAGGCCGGCGGCATCACTATAGCGCCCGGAGCGAGATACGCTCCGCGCCTGATGCTGCTGCCGCCCGGCACGATCCTTACGCCGTCGGCGGCGGTAAACTTACGGACCGGGAAGGTCTCTTTGTCGAAGAAACTGAACTGGCCCTGGCTCATGTCGGCAATCGCGCCAAGCTTAAAGCCGGCAAGGATTACTTCCTTGACCCATTTGTTGACGACCCACTTGCCGTCGATCTTTTCAGCGACCCTGACCTCACCCTTTTCGAGTTGATCCAGAGTCTGGAGGAATTTATCTAACGTTATTTCCATTGGTTGAGGATTTCTGAGATAGTTTCTTCAGTGGATGCGGTCGCTGCTGTGAGCGGCAGGCGCATGGTCTTCGTACAAAGCCCTAGTTGTGCGAGCGCTGCCTTCGCGGGAATAGGATTGGACTCCACGAAGCAGCCCTTGAAGAGAGCCTGAAGGCGCTCGTTCATATGCTTCGCCTCGGCGAAACGTCCGTCGAGGGCAAGGTGGACCATTTCCGTCACAGGCTTGGGAAGGACATTTTGCGCGACGGACACAACACCGTGTCCTCCGGCTGCGACAATGTCGTATGTCATATCGTCGTCGCCGCTCAAAATAGAGAATCCCTGAGGCGCGCCGTCGATAATGGCCTTGATCTGGTCAAATTTCCCTGAGGCTTCTTTGGTCCCAACTATGCCTGGCACCTCGCGTGCGAGCCTGAGGGTTGTTTCCGGCAGCATATTCGCGCCGGTCCTGCCCGGGACATTGTATATAATCACCGGCTTGTCGGTCAACTCACAGATAGCCTTATAGTAGAGGAACATTCCTTCCTGGGTGGGCTTATTGTAGAACGGGACTACTATAAGCCATGCATCGGCATCCTTCAGAAGTTCCATGTTGGCTTTGGTCCCAGGGATGGAATTAGATCCTGCACCTACGATAATCGGCAGCCCGCCAGCGTTCTCGCGCGTGAGGGCTAGAAGCCTCAGCTTCTCCTCCGCGCTCAAAACGGGCGCTTCGGCGGAGGTGGCTAAGGCGACTAAAAAATCAGCGCCGCCATCGACCTGACGCCTAACCAGAGCGGCATAGGCCTCGTAGTCTACTGATCCGTCACTCTTGAATGGTGTGACCAAAGCGGGGCCCGCGCCCCTGAAAAGTATTTTTTTCATCCTAAAAGAATTTCTTTAAACTCGTGGACTCCGGTCAAGCCTTCAGTCATCAGAGCCGCCGCAACTGCGCCTTCCGCCAGACCCTGGCGAGAGAACGCTTCGTGGGAAATCTTGATTTTATCTACCTCTGACTTGAACTTGACGATATGGATTCCCGGGACCTCGCCTTCGCGTACGGAGGTGATATCAGGTGTAACTCCAAGCCCTTCGCTTACCATTGAGGCCAGCACTTTCGCCGTACCGCTCGGTGCGTCCAGTTTGTGGATATGGTGAGTTTCTTCGATGTGGGGGACGTAGCCGTGGCCGCGAAGGATAGAGCTGACTTTCTCAACGGCGGCGAACATCGCGTTAACTCCTATCGAGAAGTTTGCTGAGTAGATCATCGGGGTTTCACAGGCCTCGAATTCCGCTATTACCTGGGAGCGGATTTCGTCCCAGCCGGTAGTTCCTACGACTACGGCCTTAAAGTTGGCGGCCAGGAACTTATAGTTGGCCTTAAAGGCGTCCGGAGTTGTAAAATCGATGCAGACGCACTCGCGGGCGAGAGCAGGATCTACCGCGCAAACATCTTCAGAGCATGCTGCAATCTCGATTCCTCGCTCAAGAAGAACGCCCTCTATCATATGGCCCATGCGGCCGTATCCACTAATTATAACTTTCATAAATCCTGATATAATTCTCAATAGCTGTTTCCATCTCTGCGAACG
This sequence comes from uncultured Bacteroidales bacterium, assembly GCA_905234775.1. The sequence goes on from CAJOJC010000027.1 coordinate 13,821, forward strand.
AGATCTTTTCGTCGTCGCGGTGGGCTACGAATATTGAACCCGGGCCGCAAATGGTCTTATGCTCGAATCCGGCGAGGTGTGGAGCGTCGCTGCCGAAAGCGACCGGCTTGCCTTTGAAGCCTTCGGGGACGAAATATTCGCAGGGATCGTCTCCTCCGAGAGCGGCAACTGAGACGCCGGGGAAGCTGCGCGACATCCATTTCTGAACCAGAGCGTCGCTTGCAAAAGTGGTCCTGAAATATAGCTGGCAGGTAAGTTCGGGGCTAAGAATGTTCTTAGGGTTGTCGCTGCTGAGCCGGCCTACGTTCCAGGTGGTTTCTCCCAGAATCTTGTCGACCGGGAATTCCGCCTCGACCTCCAGGCTTATCATAAAGTCCATGAACATCTCCACCGCGCTTCGTCCCTTCTCGGGATAGCCGCTGTGGAAAGGCTCGCCCTCAAAGCGAAGATCATAAGATTTCGTCCCTTTCGCGGCAGAAACCGGAATATTGTCCGTAGGCTCGCCGATTACCAGCAGCGGGGCCGTTAGAGAGCCCGAAAATGCCTTTGCTCCGACCGAACCGACCTCCTCGCCGCTGACGAGAAGCAGCGCGAAGTCAGAGCGGCCGCGGCGCTCCAGCTCCTTGCAGGCCGCATACATCGAGATCCACTGCCCCTTGGCGTCGCACGCGCCGCGGCCCGCGACTCCGTCGCGCGAAAACACCGGCGGAATATAAGGCGGAACGGTATCCAAATGCGAGCAGAACACTACTTTCGGTTTTCCCCACTGCAGCAGCAGATTGAGGCTGCCGTCGCCTACCTCGAAAGCCTCCATCACAGGGGCTTCCAGCCGGTCCATAAGGAATTCTGCCAGCTTCCGCTCGCTTCCTGAGGTCGAATCTATGCGAAGAACCTCTTCGAAAAGGGTCAGTATCTCGGAATCCATCATCGTAAAATGTCGTTAAGCACGCTCGAGGCCGCCATCTTTGCTCCTTCACCGGCACCCTGGATAATCAGGGGCGATGGGTGAAAAGCGCTGCGTATGCTGATCATATTGTCCGTTCCTCGGACGTTCCACGCCGGATCGTCGGGACCAACTGCCCGCAGGCGAATCGCCGCACGGTAGCCCTTCGGGGCGGCGGGATCTTTTTCTATCGAAGCCACAAACCTCTGTCCGGGCTGGACCTGCGAGCCGTCTACCGGCTCAACCAGGACGTCCGCCTCCTCGAGCGGAATTCCGGCCTCGCGGCCCAGGATCAAAAGCTTTCGAACTGCATCCTTGCCACCGAGGTCCATTCGAGGGTCCTTTTCCGTGAGCCCGATTTCCTGAGCCTTGTGCAGCGCCTCCTCGAACGGCAGCCCGCTCGTAAGGATGAAATTCAGGGTGCAGCTCACCACTGCCTCGATTGATAGAATCTCGTCGGCGCTGTTAGCGCTCATATTGATCGAATCGAGTATAGGCAACGCCGCGCCGACAGTGGTCTCGTAGCGGAGGAACCTGCGCATCCTTCGCGCGGTGCGCTTCATGAGCGCGAACTCCGCGTACGGGACGCTCAGCGCGCGGCGATTGGAAGAGACAACGTTGATTCCGGCCTCCAGCGCGGGGACATACCATTTGTAGATAGTCTCGCTGTCCGTGCAGTCCACGAAAACGGACTTCCCGCTCGCGGTCGCGAACATCTCCCGGAAGAAAGCCTCGTCTTCGGCCTCATGCCTTGAAATCAGCCTCACGTTGATTCGGTTGTCAGTATTCCGGATAATCTCCAGAAGCGCCTGGCCTACCTTGCCCTCGCCCGCGAGATAGACATCGACCGAATCGTCGGTCTCGAAGCAGAAATAGTGACAGGTCCTCAGCGCCTCGATTTCGTCACCGGCGGCCAGATTCACGAGGATATGGTCGTCTACGGCCGTGATGGCGCGCAGTACGATGTTCGAGCGTTCGAGCTTCGAGCGCAGGTCGGCGGTAACGGAGGGGTCAACCGGTCCGTCGGCAACCAGGCAGAGCTGCGATTCTTCGCCGACCCTGCGCCATGCGATACCGACCCAGCAGCCCCTCTCCCTGCGGGGGAACGGTCCCACGACGGTCCCTGGCAGCTCGGGGTGGAAAGTATCGAGAATTCGGATGTTGATTCCGGCCTCTTTCGCGGGCTCGACCGCCGGCGCGTAAAGCACCTTCGCGCCGCATGCCGCGAGCATGAAAGCAGCGTCGTAGCTGATCTGGGGGATAGTGCGCGCAGAGCGGACGTCCTTGGGGTTGGTGGTCATGATTCCGGGCACGTCGGTCCATATCTGGAGGTCGTACGCACGGAGCGCCGCGGCGAACAGCGACGCAGTATAGTCCGACCCGCCGCGGCCCAGCGTGCGGACGCGCCCCGTAGTATCCGAGCCTATGAACCCGGGCACCACGAACACCTCCACCTCCGGGTGATCGGCGATCGCCTTCGCGATACGGCGGTAGGTTACGTCCTTATCCACCGCGACGCCGTCTATCCTGATGAGGTCGCGCGAATCGAGCCAGAGGGCGCTGACTCCGTCGCAGCGCAGCTTCGCCGCGATGATGCGGGTCGAGAACAGCTCTCCGAATGTCTGATAGTCTTCGGGATCGGCGTCTATCAGGTCTTTGTAGGTCTCCAGAACTATCTGGGAAACATCCTTACGCTCCTTGCCTGTAAACAATCTGTTTACAATGCAGTTGTGTCTGTCAAGTATTGCTTTACCCGCCTTCTCGCGTCCGGAAGGATCCATCTCGGAAAGGGCGATCAGCTCGTCTGTACAACCGCTGACGGCGGAGCAGACAAGCACAACCTTACCTCTTGAGCACGCGGCGTCGACGATGTCGAGAACCCTCGATATCGCAGTAGCATTGGCTACGGACGTTCCGCCGAATTTCAAAACCTCCATATCTATCTGTAGTCTTCGTATTCAGGCATTGCGAGCTCCGAGAGGAACTCCTTTACCTTCCGGTCGTTGCGCGGGCATATCATCAGGACGTCGCCGGCATCCACCACTATCATGTTCTCAAGTCCGCGTATCGCAATCAGTTTCTTCTCGTCCTGGCAGAAGATAATATTTTCCTCGTCTTCCTTGAAAAGGTGCTTACCCCTGATGTTGGTTACGTTTCCCGTACGGTCGGGGTTGCCCAGGTTGTCGTAAAGCGACTCCCAGGTTCCCATGTCAGCCCATTTGAACTTGGCGGGGAACACTATCGCCTTCTCGGTTTTCTCCATTACCGCATAGTCGATCGAGATGCGCTGGCAGTCGGTATAGATGCGGTCTATGTCGTCAGTCTCTTTCCATAGCGAAATGATACCGGGGGCATAACGCTCCAGTTCGCTTAATATCACGGACGCCTTCCAGACGAAGATACCTGAATTCCAGAGAAATTCGCCGCTCTTGATGAATAGTTCGGCTATTTCCCTTGTCGGTTTCTCGGTAAAAGTCTTTACGGATACCGGTTCGCAACACTTTATAGCCTCGCGTCCGCCGCTTACCTGGATATAACCGAAGTTGGCGTCAGGACGGGTGGGCATGATGCCGAGAGTGACAAGTTCGTCGTGGGTTGAGGCGTATTCCAGTGCATACTTCAGAGTTTTTGTGAACTCCTCCATGTCTCCGATGATGTGGTCTGCAGGGGTCGCTATCATCACCGCTTCAGGGTCCCTCTTTAGGATTTCCTTGGCCGAGTATGCGATACTGGGAGCAGTGTTGCGGTTATAGAGCTCCGACAGGATATTCTCATCTTTGATGCCGGGAATCTGTTCCTTGACTATATGGCGGTATTCCTTCAGGGTTACTACGATTATGTTCTCCTGGGGAATAACCATCGAGGCCCTTTCATAGGCCTGTTGAAGGAAGGTCTTTCCCATTTTGTAGAACATAAGGAACTGTTTCGGCAGAGCCTTGCGGCTGATGGGCCAGAAACGGGTTCCGAGACCTCCGGCGAGGATTGCACAATAATAGTGTTTGTCAGGCATAGGTAGGTATGTAAGCCTGGGGAAAATATTCGATACGGGTTCCGCCATCTGAGAACACTACGGATACCACGTCGAATACAACCTCCAGTTCGGTTGGTGTTTTTATCTTGTCTGCAGAGCGGAGGTAGCCGCGGGCGGCCGCCGCCAGATTCTGCAGTTTCTTTCCGTTCACGCTGAGTTCGGGCTCGGCCACCACCGGTTCGGTCTTGCTCTTGACCTCTACTATGTGGAGGATCTTACCCTCGCTCACCGAAATAATGTCGACCTCTTTGTGGGAGTATCTCCAATTGCGCTCGACTATTGTGTGGCCGAGACTTTCAAGATAGCGGCAGGCTTCCTGCTCGCCTCTTTTTCCGGTTTCGCTTTTTTGTGTTTTCATAGTTATTCGAAGGTTACTACGGTAACTCCAGATCCGCCGTGGCGAATGTCTTCGTCTGTGGCGGAAATAACTCCTGGTACGGTTTTAAGATATTTCTGAATCTCGTCGTGAAGTGCGCCCGTTCCCTTGCCGTGGATAATGCGTACGGAACCGATCCCCAGCATCTGGGCATCGTCAATATAACGCACAACTATATCCAACGCGGCCTGGAGCCTCTCGCCCCGGATATCCAGTTCGGGAGAGAAGTTCAGCCTGCGTGCGGTAATTGCCGGGTCGCGCTTTTCATAGACAGGAGTATAGGTCTTTTTTGAGGCTTCCTTGTATTCATTGGAAGAGATCCTTTCGACTCTTTCCGCCGGAAGCTTGCTGGTGATATTTCCTATCACTACTGTTACTCTCTTACCGCTGACCCCTACTACTTCGCCGACCATTCCATTGGATTTCACACGCACCTTTTCGCCTATCTTCAGCGGCGCGGTTCGGAAAGCCTCCTCGCGGCTTTCTTCAGTATTTTTCGCTGGTTTCTTGCGCTTTTCCAGCAGGGCCTTTTTCCGCTCGATATATTCGTCGTGTTCCCTGCGCTCCTTAGTCTTACGCTCTTCCAGCGCGGAGATGAAGCCCGAAAGTTCGGCGCGGGCTTCCTTGGTCTTCGCCTTATCCGCCTGGCTTTCCTTGATATCCTTGATCGTCTTCTCGACCTGTTTGCCGGCGCTGCGGATTATCTCCTCCGCCTCCAGGCGGGCCTGGTCCAGGATTTCTTTCTTACGGCTGCGGATGTCTTCCAGTTCACGCTCGTACTGCTCCGCGAGCTCCTCGAGATTCTTGTCGGTACTCTTGACCTTGCGGATCTTTTCGTCCAGGACGCGGCGGTTCTTCGCTATCTTGCGGAGGTTGCGTTCGATACCCACGAACTCCTCGCCCGCCCGGTTCTCGGCGTCTTTGACGATGGGCTCGGGAAGCTGCATCTTCCTCGCGAGTTCGAATGCGAACGAGTTGCCGGGAAGCCCAATCTTGAGCTGGAAGAGGGGCGCGATCTTCGAGGTGTCGTAGAGCATGGCGCCGTTGATTGCGCGGGTATTCTCTCCGGCCGCATAGAGCTTGATATTCGTGTAGTGAGTCGTTATCACTCCGTATGCGCCGCGCCGGTCGAATTCGGCCAGTATCGCCTCCGCTATCGCACCGCCGGCCGCAGGTTCCGTGCCCGAGCCGAACTCGTCGATAAGGATCAGGGTCCGCTCGTCTGCCTTCGCGAGCATGTCTTTCATGTCCGCGAGGAACGAGCTGTAAGTACTGAGGTCGTTCTCGAGCGACTGGTCGTCTCCGATCGAAACGAGGATACGGTCGAATACGGGCAGTTCCGAGCTTTCGGAGGTCGGGACGAGCATGCCCCATTGGAACATGTACTGCAGCAGGCCCGTGGTCTTAAGACAGACCGACTTACCTCCCGCATTGGGGCCGGAGATTATGAGCAGGCGCTTCTGTGGGGTAAGGTTAACCGTAAGCGGACATATCTGCCGCCCCTCTTTCTTGAGCGATTTCTCGAGCAGGGGATGGCGGGCCTTCCGCAGGCTCAGCGAGCCGTCGACCGAAACGACGGGCACGCCGGCTACATAGTCCAGCGCTGTCTGAGCCTTTGCGATAAGGAAGTCTACCTCGCCCAGGACGCGGGCCGTATCGATAAGGTCGGGGACATAAGGCCGGACAAACTCGCTGAAGAGGTAAAGGATGTGCGATATCTCGCGGGCTTCTTCGAAGCGCAGTTCGCTGATTTCGTTCTCAAGGTCGATTATCTCCGCCGGCTCCACGAAGGTCGTTTTTCCGGAGGCGGACAGGTCGTAGACGAAGCCGCGGATCTTCCGCTTGGCGGAGGTGCTGACCGGGATGAGGAATTTACCGTCGCGTACGGATACGGTCGCGTCGCCGTCCACTATTCCGTCTGCCTTCGCACTGTTGAGGATGGCGGTCGCCTTCTTACTGATGGCGGCCTCCTTGGCGCGGAGGTCCTGGCGGATGTGGAGCAGCTCTTCCGAGGCCGAATCCTTTATTTCGCCGTATTTATCGAGGATACTCTCTATCCTGCGGCGCACCTCGGGGAAGGAGACCATCTTCGAGGTCATCTTCTTAAGCGAGGGATAGACGCCGTCTTTTATCGTGATGAAAAACTGAGATGTCTTTCTCGACAGTTCGAGCAGCGAGGCGAGCTTGGCAAGGGAGAGTTTATCTACGCTGAAGCCCTCTTTGAGGAGGGGCTCCAGGAAGGGGAGGGCGTCTATGTAGCCTGTTGTAGGGAAGTTGTCCTCGAACATGAGGATCAGCCGCATCTCGTCTGTCAGAAGCAGCCGGCGGCGAATCTCTTCGGGGTCGGTGCTGAACTCCTCGCCGGCGACTCTGTCGGCGGCATACTCGGTCTGGCAGCGGTTGGAGATAGTCTCCCTGACCTTGTCAAACCCCAGCTTCGCTTCCAGTCTTCTGTCCGTCATCTCCGAGCCTGAGTTTTAAGGCGTTCTTGCTCTTCATCTTCTCGAGCTTTCCGTCTTCGACGAAGGATACGTCTCCGGTCTGCTCGCTCACCACAATCACTTTCGTATCGGTCTTTTCCGTGATGCCTATTGCGGCTTTATGGCGCATGCCGTATCTGGCCGGGATGTCCGTCCTGTCCGTGATGGGAAGGGTGCAGCGCGCCGCAACTATACGGCTGCCGCGTATGATCATCGCTCCGTCGTGGAGCGGTGCGTTCTTGAAGAAAATGTTCTCGATAAGGGGCTTAGAGACTGTAGCGTCTACCTTATCGCCAGTGGATACTATATCCTCCAGCGGGTCCGTGCTGGTAAAGACTATCAGGGCGCCGACTTTCTGCTCGGCCATCTCGAAGCAGGCCTGGACCACCTCGTCTGCCACATCGGCCGCGAGTATCGACTCGCCGCGGTGGAAGAGTTTTCCGAGCCATGAGTCACTGTTCCCGGAGAAGGTTGTTCGCCCGAGATTATAGAGGAAGTGGCGGATTTCAGGCTGGAAGATGACGATAAGCGCGATCGCGCCCACGTCGATTACCGTCCCGAGCAGGGCGGACATCATGGTCATCTTCAGCGCATCTACCAGAATCCGGAGAAATAGCAGGGCCACGATCGCCAGGGCGATGTTCATCGCGGCGGAGCCCTTGATCCAGCGGAAGAGGAAATATATGATTGCAGCGACCATCAGAACGTCCAAGACGTCGATGAAAGTCACATGCAGAAAACCTATATCCAGAAGCAAATTGTGCATAGCCCCCAAATTTAGTCATTTTTGAGGGATTCGGCAACTATCTCCGATACGGCGCGGCGCGTCTTGGCGAGGCCGCCTTCGTCGCGTGGGTGGACTCGGTTGGCGAGCAGGATTACTGCGATCCGCCGGTCGAGGTCCATGACGATGGAGGTGCCGGTATAGCCGGTGTGGCAGGCGACCCGATCGGGCGCGAACGGTTTTGCAAATCCCGCCGACCCGCTCTCTGCGTCCCAGCCGAGCATGCGGCCGAAGGCTCCTTCCTGGACCGTGAACATGAGCTCGACCGTCTCCGGGCGGAGGATGCGGCGGCCATTGTACTCGCCCCCGTTCATGAGGGCGGCGCAAAGGACGGCCAGATCTTCGGCGTTCGAGAAGACGCCCGCGTTCCCGGAATTGCCCATGTTGAAGCGACGGGCCGTGGGGTCATGGACCTGCCCGAGCAACGCCTTGCGCCAACGGACATGGCGGCCGAACTGCTGGGGGTCGGTTTTCCTGCGCCAAATGACCTCCGTGGGGGCGATGGTGGCCCGGGTGGCTTTCGGAATCCGCTCGTCGGTGGGGAAGTAACAAGTATGTTGCAGGCCGAGCGCGTCGAAGATGTGGGCCCGAGCATAGTCACACAGGCGCTCGCCGGTCAACTCTTCGACTATATACTGAAGGGTGATGAAGTTTGGGCAACTGTAGATCAGCCGGGTCCCGGGCTTCGCGCGCCGCTCGTGCTCCTTTAATATATACGCGCGCAGCATTTCGGGCTTGTTGTCGGCATGGCGACGGCCAAGCTCGAGGACGCGGGCGACCGGGGCGAGGCCCGAGGTATGGGTCATCAGCTGGCGGACGGTAATCCGCTCGATCGAGGTGCTGTCCTGCCACGGGGCGAAGTCGGGAAGATACTGGTCCACTGGGGCGTCCAGTTCGAGGCGGCCCTGCTCCACAAGCTGCATCACTGCGATAGTGGTACCGACGCACTTACTCAGCGATGCGAGGTCGAAGACCGTTTCCACGGTCATCGGCTCGGGCTTCGGGTAGACGCGCTTGTTCCCGTAGGCCTTTTCATAGACGATGGAATCGCCTTGGACGACGCAAAGGACCGCGCCGGGGGCGTTGCCGTCCGCTATAGCGGCGTTGATCACCGAGTCGCATTGTGTAATATCGGTAGCGACCGAATCCGGGGCCTGGAAGCCCAGGAGCGCCGCAAGGGCCAAAATCTTTCCTATCATGTGACAAATTTACAAAAATCTTCCCAACCTCTTGTCAATCAAAAAAATAATCGTATCTTTGCACCCCCTTGAAAAAAGGGATATGTATTTATAAACAATTAATTAATCAAACCAATGCCTGGATTAATTGGAAAGAAAATCGGAATGACTTCCGTTTTCGGTGCCGAGGGAAAGAATATTCCATGC
>CAJOJC010000028.1:0-8415 GCA_905234775.1 uncultured Bacteroidales bacterium
AATCTTTTTCATAACTGTTTTTTGATTGTAGTTTTTAATTGTTGTTATTGATTTTGTTGTCTATGTTCGTTTCGCAAATTCGATGCAATATAGTAAAAATAATTCAATGTTGGTGCAGTTTGAATAGATTCAAAGCATTCTCAGTCGTCGCTTCTGCGACCTTCTCAACGCTTATTCCCTTGATATCAGCGAGTTTGGCTGCGATGAGCGGAATGTATGAACTTTCGTTGCGCGTTCCCCGAAGGGGAGTAGGCGCAAGGTAAGGCGCATCGGTCTCCAGAAGTATCATCTCCAGAGGGATGCTCTTCGCCGCTTCGGCGATTCCGGCCTTCTTGAAGGTAAGGACTCCGCCGAGCCCCACGCTCCAGTCCCCGTATTTCCTGATTCGGGCGGCGGTTTCCGCGCTGCCCCCGAAGGCATGGAGATTACCCCTCAGGCCGAGCCCGCGGCAGCTGTCGAGGACTGCGAAGAAATCGTCCGTGGCATCGCGGAGGTGGATGTTGACGGGCAGGTCTAGCCGCGCCGCAAGCTCGAGCTGGGCTTTCAGCGCCTCTTTCTGCTGCTCCTTGAACTCGGTCGTGAAATGATAATCCAGGCCGATTTCGCCTATCGCTACATAGCGCGACGGGTCCTTCGCATGTTCGAAGACCAGGTCCAGTTCCTCCTTCCAGTTCTCGCGGACCGAACCGGGATACAGGCCGAGCATGGGGAATACTACTCCCGGATACCGGTCGCAGAGCGCGAGCATTCGCGGGCGGTCGTGGCTGTCTACGTCGGCATGGAGCATCCGGGTCACACCGGCCTCGATCGCACGGTTGATTATGAGGTCCCTCTCATCCTCGTAGGCTTCGTCGCTTGGGTGGCAATGTGTGTCGATAAATTCCATCAATACAAATTTAGTAATTCCTTACCAAAATCATACATCGTTGGAGCAGGTCGGTGACAATAAAACCTTCAGTTTCGAGGGTGCCGACGAGGGTGGCGGTTTCCGCATAGTTCATTCCCAACCTGGAGGCGATTTCTTCGATACAGATACCCCTGTTGAGCTTTATACACACGGCGATGGAGCAGAGTTTTTCGAGGGTTTCGGCCGCTATCTGGCCGGTGAAGCGGTCGCGCACCTCCTCCTCGAGTTCGGCCTTCCTGCGGCGGTTGAAGGTCCCAAGGCCGAGAGCGTCCGGCAGGGCCTCGACATCCGCGATGGGTTCGGCCACTTTTTCGCGCAGCAGCGCGTTGCAGCCCGCCGAGCGGATGTCGTCAACCCTGCCGGGCAACGCCCACACATCGCGCCCATAGCCGAAGGCTGTGTGGGCCGTGATGAGGCTGCCGCCCTTTTTCTTCGATTCCACGACGATCGTGGCGCTCGAAAGACCGGCGATGATGCGGTTGCGGCGCAGGAAAGTCGCGGCCTGGGCCCCGGTTTCGGGCGGGAAATCGGTAATAAGCGCGCAGCCGGGAGTCGCGGCTATCTGCTCGGCATAACGACGGTTGCCCTGCGGGTAAATATCGTCCGGTCCGGTGGGGATCACGGCGATGGTCGGGAGGCCGGCTTCGAGTGCGGAGCGATGGGCCATGATATCGACCCCATACGCCAACCCGCTCACTATCACGGGTTTAAGCTGGGCATGGGCGAGCGTGAAAACTATCTTTCGGGCCCATTCCTGGCCGTAGAACGAGACATCGCGGGTGCCCACTATCGAGATGAACGGCCTCTGGACGAACAGTTCTTCGAGCGGGGAGACGCTGCGGACATAGAGGCCGGCGGGGGAGTCGGGACACTCCGCGAGTGCGGCCGGGTACTCCGGCTCACCGAGGGCGATGAACCTGACGCCCTGGGCCTCCATTCGCGCGAGCTCTTCTTCGCTGCGTCTGAATTCCGAGTCTGAGAGACAACCCTGAAAACGGGAAAAGGGACCGAGTAAATCGTCCCTTTTCGCTTCGCTCAGGCTGAAAAGGGCTTCAATCGAGCCGACCTCTTCGATAAGTCTGTGCGAAACCTGCGGATTGTATCCGAAGGCCCGGTTGAGCGTACATGCGCCCACCTTTGTAAGTTTTGAAGTTTTCATATATCATAATGATTAGAAGTTTAGGGTTAATGTCATGCCCGACCTGATCGGGCATCTAGATGATCAGCATCGCGTCTCCGTAGGGTCCGAATCGGTAGCCTTCCTCGAGGGCGACCCTGTATGCGTTCATCACTTTTGTGAATCCTCCGAAAGCGGCCACCGTCATGAGCATCGTACTCTGGGGGAGGTGGAAGTTGCTGACGATTGCGTCCGGAATTGAGAACTCGTAAGGAGGGAAGATGAATTTGTTGGTCCAGATATCATTTTCCTTAATCTCCTTATTGGTAGTAACATAAGTCTCAAGGGCGCGGATGACGGTCACTCCACACGCGACTACTTTGTGTCCTGCGCGTTTGGTGGCGTTGATCTTGTCCGCCGCTTCCTTACTGATAATCATCCTTTCTCCGTCCATCTTGTGCTTCGAAAGATCCTCCACATCGACCGAGCGGAAGTATCCCATACCCATGTGGACAGTGATGAAGGTCTTCTCTATGTCCTTGAGAATCATTCTGTTGAAGAGCTCGCGGCTGAAGTGGAGACCTGCGGCGGGTGCGCTGACGGCGCCTTCGTTGGCGGCGAAGATTGTCTGGTAATTCTCAACGTCGTTTTCGTCTGTCTCTTCCTTGACCCACTCCGGAACGGGGGTGTGTCCGAGGGCGTAGAGAGCCTGCTTGAACTCGTCGTACGGTCCGTCGTAGAGGAAGCGGAGGGTACGGCCGCGTGAGGTAGTATTGTCGATAACCTCTGCTACCATACTGTCGTCTTCTCCGAAGTACAGTTTATTGCCGATACGGATCTTGCGGGCGGGCTCTACGATAACGTCCCAGAGCCTCTGCTCCTTCGAGAGTTCGCGGAGAAGGAACACCACGATGTCTGCCTCGGTCTTTTCTTTCTTACCGTAAAGTTTCGCGGGGATAACTTTTGTGTCGTTAAGGACGAAGTTGTCTCCTTTTCCGAAATAGTCTATGATGTTCTTGAACTGCCTGTGTTCTATCTCGCCGGTGTCCTTATGAAGAACCAAAAGTTTACACTCATCCCTCCATCTGGTGGGTTCTGTGGCGATTTTCTCCTGCGGGAGCTCGAAGTTGAATTGAGAAAGTTTCATTGGTCGATATTAGATATAGTATTCTATATACGGCCAATTCCCCCAAAAAGTTTCACGCCCTGTGAAAAACTAGACCTTGGCTTCGCGGAAGACTTCGAGGATGGAAGGGTAGGTGTTTTTGAGGAAGGGAGGAAGAGAAGACTTCGCGACCCAGACGGCCTTCGAGATGTCTTCTTCGCGCTGGGGGATCAGTTCTACGGGTTTAGTGTAGAGCATGCTGTACCACCAGGTGTGTTTAAGATGCCAGATTCCGTTCCTGATATAGCAGTGATCTGTAATGCAGATAAGGTCTCCGAGTTCAAGTTCGTCGACTCCGGTCTCCTCCTGAACTTCGCGTATGGCGGTTACTTCGATATCTTCTCCCTCTTCGCGGTGGCCTTTCGGCAGGTCCCAGAGGCCGTTTCGGCTGATCAGCAGGAAGTCGTCGCGCCTGTTGACTACCAGCCCGCCCGCGGCATCGACGTTCTTGAACTGGGCGCAAAGATCTGCGTAGGCGGCGTCGGTGTCTTCGGTAGGAATATAGATGCGGGCGATAGAATCTGTCTGCTCGAACATATGGACCAAAGTACCTATATCGATCCTTGTTCCGGGATGGAAAATGATGGCATTCGGGTCCGACAGCGATTCGTCGCTGGGCGGGCAGATTATGATACAGCGCTTCTCGAAGTAAATCTTATGCATTTTAGTATCTTTGCAGAGCAAATATAACGAAAAAATGGCAGAGCACTATACAAGTAAACATGGAATCGTAGGACGGTCGCAGATGGAACTGTACATGGTTTTTACGGATCTGAGACTGTTCCAACAGATGGTTCCTGCAGACAAGCAGGTTGAGATTGAAGCGGATTTCGATACCCTTAAGGCCACGGCTCAGGGTATGTCGATCACGGTCAGGGTGGCCGAAAGGCATCCCTACGACCTGATAGTGTTGGAGGACAAAGATGCTCCGTTCCATTTTAGTGTAAGTATCCATTTCGACGACGGCGGAGCCGGGAAGACCGACTTCTGGATGGAGACGGACGTGGAACTCAACGGAATAATGAAACTTATGATAGGAGGCAAGATCCGCGAAGCCCTCGACAAGGTAGTCGACGGCCTCGTAGACGCTTCTGCTCGTATATGATAGGTACGGCGATCAGACTGAATCCGTTCAAGGGGAGCGCGGGACCGGAGGGAACACCGGTGCCGTGGAGCCCGTATGGGCGGATACTGCCCGAGCGACCGGTGTTCACCCTTGACCCGCGCTTCCATGCCGGCTGCTACTACGTCCAGGACTCTTCGGCCATGTACGTGGGCCACATCTTCCGCAAGGCGCTCTCGAGGCTGAGCCGGCCGGGCATGCGGGTGCTGGACCTCTGCGCGGCGCCGGGCGGGAAAACGACCGATCTGGCAGCGAGCCTGCGCGAAGCCTTCGGCGGGGAGTTTCTTCTCGTCGCGAACGAGGTGATGCGCGACCGCAGCCGCATCCTCAGCGACAACGTCGCGATATGGGGCGATCCCAACGTAATGGTGACATCCGCGGACCCGGCCGCTTTCGCGCAGTTCGCCGGCGCGTTCGATATCATAGTCGCCGATGTCCCATGTTCGGGCGAGGGCATGTTCCGCAAAGACCCGGGCGCGGTAGAGCAGTGGAGCGAGCAGAACGTGCAGCTCTGCGCGGCGCGCCAGAAGAGAATCCTTGCCGACGTCTGGCCGGCCCTCAGAACCGGCGGAATCCTCGTCTATTCGACATGCACATACGAAGACGCTGAAAACGACGCCAACCTCGAATGGGCGGCGGACGAGCTCGGCGGCGAAATTATAACTCCCGAGGACGAATTCCCGCAGCAAGGCGTTCGCCTCACCAGCCATGGCAACCTGCTGAAGGCAGGCGAAGTGCCGGGAGAAGGGCAGTGGGTTGGCGCGCTCGTGAAGACGGCTTCGTCCGGCGTTTGCCGCACACCCGACTTCGGCCGGCTCAGGCCGCTGCGCTACGGCGTCCCGGCCGGAGTCGAGAAGGGCGGCAAACTGATCCCCGACCCCGACTATGCCCTCAGCCTCGGCTACAAAGGCGAATACCCGGTCATCGAACTTTCGCTCGAGAAGGCGCTCGAATATCTCCACCACGATCCGCTGGTTTTCCCGGACGCACCCCGTGGCTTCAATCTTGTTGCATTCGAGGGGCACCCGCTCGGATTCATCAACAATCTCGGAAACAGGACGAACAGCCTTCACCCGCTCGCGCGTCGCATACATATGAATATTAAGTAATGAAAAGGATCCTCATATCGCTTCTGGCGCTGACTCTCGGTCTCGCCGCTTTCGCCCAGACAACTGCTGAAGAGTTCAACGAAAAATACACCCGCCTTGTGAACCGTCTCGGTTACGCGGGCGTCGGAATCGAGACCTATCTCGATAAATGGGAAGCCGCATTCCCCGAAGACGGGCGCATGCTCGAAGCCCGCTGCAACTACTGCCTCTGGAAGGGAATGACTACTCAGGTAGTTCCCAAGGATCAGGCTAAGTACCTCGGCAACAAGCCCATCCTCGCGCTTCCGGATTCCACCGGAAAAAGGGTAAACTATTTCGAGGAAAGTTTCTACGACGACGAACTCTTCGGACAGGCAATGACCTGGCTCGACAAGGCGGTGGAACTGTATCCGCTCGACCTCGTATATCGTGCAGACAAGATCACCTGTTTCCTTGCCTACGAGAAAGAGTCGCCGGATATGGCGGTTGCGGAAATGGATAAACTGGTTGAACAGGAAAAGAAATCACATCCGGCCTGGGTCGTTTACGGAGAGCCTGTTGCCGAGGGCGATTTCTCCGAGCTCATGTCGACCTACTGCGTCAGGCTCTGGAATATCGCGACTCCCCAGGCCTATGACGCCTTCTTCAATCTCTCGACCAAACTCTCTAAACTCTATCCGAAAAACTCCAACTACATCGACAATCTCGGATCATATTGGTTCGTGGCCAAAAACAACCCCAAAAAGGCTATGAAATTCTACAAAAAGGCCCTCAAACTCAACCCCTCCGATGAAGTCGCCCAAACCAACATCAAAATCATCGAAAAACGCAAAACTGCTAAATAGCGGTGGGTAGTGCCCCCTGCGGAACTCCAGTCGCTTCGCTCCTTCCGGCCCCTGAGTGCGCGGTTATTGGTCAGCATCAGCTGACCGGTCGGTCCGGGTATTTGCGCTAGCAAATACGAAAAGGAGTCGGGGGATGTGTCATCCACCGTATGATAGTCCGGGGGTGGACAGGTCCGCAGGGGGCTACTACCCACCGCTTTACAGTGTTTCACCCTTGACGGATTGTGCGGGATCGATGCGGGAGATTTGTAGGGAAGGAATAAGGAGCAAAAGCATGATGACGCACCAGGCGAGGACGTTGGTGATCAGCACTAGGGGGACGTTGAGGCTGACGGGGACGTAGGCGACGAAGTAGTTCGCCGGATCGAGCTTGATAAGGTGCGTCGTGCCCTGGATAAGGCAGAAGAGGAGGGCGGCGGCGTTTCCGGCAGCGAGTCCGATGATGGTCGAGCGGGACGCGACGCGAAGGAAGGTCCGCGCGATCGAGCGGTTGTCCATGCCCAGCGCCTTGAGAGTGCCGATGGTAGGCGTGCTGCGCATGATCATGATCAGCAGCCCCGAAATCATGTTGAACGCCGCGACCAGCGCCATGAGCAGCAGAATCGCAACCACGTTCATATCGATCAGCTGCATCCAGTCGAAGAGGTTCGAGTATTTGTAGGACGAGGCCGAGGCCATCATCCCGGTGGCGTAGCCGATTTCTCCGGCCTTCCAGGCCATGCCCTCGCGGGTGCGGAATTCGTCGTCCAGGCGGATTTCGAGCGCGCCGGCCTGGTCAGCGGCATAGCCCATCAGACGCTGCATGTCCGCGAGCGGGCAATAGACTATCAGCGCTTCGTCCAGCTCCACGGCAGGGGTATAGACCTCCGCGACCGTGAACTTGCGCAGTTTCACTTTCTCTCCCACGAAATACGCGAGCAGCGCATCTCCCGGCGCGACCTGCAGCTTCCGGGCGAGCTTTTCGGGCACACGGACCTGGAACCGCTCGGCCATGGACGGGACGCCCTTGAAGACCACGCCCTCGAGCACCTCGCCGCTGCGCACGATTCCCGCTTCGATCACGACCGGCTCATACGAGCTGATTCCGCTGACCGTAGCGAGAGTCGAATCCAGGACGGGGGATAGGCGGAGGGCCGCAGTGTCGGTGAGCACTACGTCCGAGACTATGTCGCTGATCGCGTCGCGAAGGGCCTTTCGATAACCGGACGCAACGCTCACCGACACTATCATTATGAACGCGGAAATAGCGGTCGCCCAGACGGAGACCTTGCCCTTGAACCTGATACGGGAGGCTATGAATCCTTCTGGCTTCATCGGCCGGATCCTAAGGATTTGAGTGCGCCGAGGCCGCCACCGCCGCTTCGGCCGCCGCCACCGCCGCCCGCAGGAGCGTCGAGACGCTTATTCTGGACGGGAGAGATGTAGAACGGCCACCAGATTCCGAGCTTGAGGCCGGTTCCGCCGTTGCTGGTGATGACGTGTCTGTGGGAACTGAAGATGTCCGGCTGATCCATCGGCCAGCCGTCTCCGGCGTTCTGTAGCTTCACGAAGACAGTTACCTGCTTCCACTGCATATTGATGAAGGCGTCGAAATACGGGCCGTTGTTGTAGGCGAATTCGTGCTGGTTGTGGAAGGTACCGGTGATGTAGTTCCACTCCGGCGAGTACCACTTCGTATTCCACCATGCATTGACACCGATCTGCATGTCGAGCACTCCGGGCTGCACGGGGAACTGGATGAAGTACTTAAGGTTGAGGGCCAGGGTCGGCAGAGGCAGGACTTCCTGATTCGAGGAGAACTGCGCCAGGATTCGGTTATCCAAATGGAGGAAGTTCGCAATCACGAACTCCTTGCGGAGGTAGGCAGACAGAACGCTGATGACTTTGTCGTCGTACTGGCGGACTACTCCGAGGGTATCGTAGTAGACGTGGTTGGCGATCAGGGAGTATCCGGCCTTCGCTTCGAGCTTCCAGTACGGGATCTTCAGCGAGCCCTCGATCTTGGTAGTCGAGGTCTTCGAGAAGTTATTGTCCCACTGCATCAGCGGGTTCACGGTCGAGTAGAGGTGACGCTGGTAGTATGTAGGGCTGATCAGGCTCTCACTGAATCGGGCGGCCAGGGCCACGGGTGAGCGGCGGGCGCGGCGGAACGGGTAGAACTCCATCGACG
>CAJOJC010000028.1:8436-21939 GCA_905234775.1 uncultured Bacteroidales bacterium
TGAGGTCCATGTTGCCGGCGTCGGCACCCGCGAAGACGAGGTGCGCCTTAGCGTCCCAGCGGGCGTTGTCTGTAAACTGTCCGCGGGCTCCGGCATAGGTGTACAGCGAGTTCTCGTAGGCCCTGCTGGTGTCGGCGGCAGTAACTTTATGGTAGCTGTGGACGTAGTCGCCCACTCCCACGTCGATCTTCGAGATAAGGCCGTCTTCGCTCCATGGCTGGAGGCGGAGGTAGATCTTATTGTCCAGACGGGTCTGGCCGAGGGAGTCAGCGTCGGTTCCATTCACGAACTCGCGCTGGTACTTAGAATACTCGACGGCATGGCCGATGAAGGCGGTAGTGACGTCTGCGCTGTCCGCAATGAAGGTGGAATCGCGCTTCGCGCGCCATGTGTTGATGAATTCGAACGGGATGCGGAGTTGCTGGTCGGCATAGGCCGTGAACTTCTTGGTAGTCGAGGCGGCCTGGGTCATATTGACTTTCACCTCGCGGATTTCGATCGTGGTATCCCTGATTTCTCCGATGTCGATGATACCGCCGTTTTCGCCCATCTCCACCTTGTTGTGGATGATGCCGGCGTTAGCCAGATAGCGCTTGCCGAGGTAATTGATACCGGCTGCAGCAGTCTTGTTCTTGACCTTTTCGTTGATGAGCATACCGCCGCCGCCCCATTTGTCGTAAAGGACGTGGAAATTGAGTTCGGGGGTGATGTTCTGGGTCGAGAAGATATGGATGTTGTCTGACTCCTTTTCATCGCCGGCGAGCAGAGTTCCGTAGTAGGCAAGCTCCGTATGAGGGGTCTTCGAGTTGTACTGAACGAAGGTCTCGGGGTTGAAGGTCCAGGTCTCGTAAGGATCGTAGAAACTGACTCCGTTAGACTTCCTGTTCAGGAAGTTGTATTGCTGAACAGGCGAACCGGCTACACCGAGCCACGAAGCGTTGACGTCTTCCCTCAGGAAGCGATAGTCATTGAAATGATAGTTGTAACTCGTGTCCGGGACATAAGGGTAGAGCTGACCGAAGTCACGGTCTTCCGTCCAGGCGATTATGCGCTTGAAGTGTAGGGAATCGGGGATGGCGTAGGTGTCCAGAATACGGGGAGTGTTCTCGCGGATTGAGTCTCTTACCGCCTGTTTCTGGGCCTTGATGCGGTCAAGGCTGTCGCGGACGGCTTTCTTACGGAGCTCTTTCTGTTCGAAGTCGTATTTCTTGCGCTCTTCTTTTGAGAGGGAGTTGTACCAGGCCTCGAAGGCGGCTTTCGCGCGGGCGACGCTGTCTGCGTAGTAGGTTGAGTCGAGTTTGTGGCGCTCTTCGAAATTGAATGCCGCACCGGTGGAGTCTATGCGGGCTCTGCCTACGCCGACCTTGTACTCGCGGAAGGTAGTGTCCGGTATCTGATCCAGGTCTTCGATCTCGTTCATAGCCGCCAGCTCGTCGGGGTCCTTACCCTGCCCGATCGAGGCGTATACGCCGGACAGCGAGTCTTTTTGTTTGCGGTAGCTGCCCAGCAGCGAGTCTCCTACATGCTGGAGGGAGTCGGCGACTTCGTGGTGAGTCAGAGAATCGACAAGGGCTACGTAGTATTTATAGCGCCATGGGTCGATCTCCTTCAGCGAATCGGGAGCTTTGATGGTATCGCGGGCGGTGAGGTGCGGAAGAGTATCGATGAACTCCTCCTCGTCGAAGATCAGGGTGTCAGGGCCGCCGAGCAGGGAGTCGGCGATTTCCGCTTTCTCGAAGTTGCCCTTCCGGCGGGCTTTGTAGTTGCTGATCGGGTAGATGACGGTATCGGGAGCGGGTTCGTAAGCCGGTTCGGGGGCTCCCAGCTGGGACGGGCCCGCCGCCATCTCGGAGGCAACCGCAATAACGATGCTTCCGAAAAGGGCTATTGGAAATACGAAACCGGACTTCATTCTTACTCTCTTGCAACCACTATCGTGCCATTATTTGATAAGGTAGACGTCTTCTCCGTGTTCGGCGAAGTTCCAGGTCTCGCGCGCGAACTTTTCCAGCGAGTCGCGGTTGGAGGTAAGAGCCTCGATTTTCGCGTCCAGGGCCTTGATTTTGGCGTCGTTTGCCTTGATCTCCTTATTCTGGCGGGCTATCGTAAAACCGCCCTGGACCCAGCGTATGATATTGTCTTTCTTCACGAAGAGAAAGATCAGCGCCAGGCCTATTGCGACTATTGCGACACGGAGCAGGGAACGCTGTTCCTTACGGTTGCCGTCCTTGCTTTTGTCCCAAATATCTTTCATATAGCCCATATTCCGCAAATTTAGTTAAATTTGCAGAACTATAAAACTAGCCAATATGAAACCTACACTTCTTGTTCTTGCTGCCGGAATGGGCAGCCGATATGGCGGACTCAAGCAGATGGACGGCCTCGGCCCTTCCGGAGAGACCATCATAGACTATTCTATTTACGATGCAGTTAAGTTCGGCTTCGGCCGCGTGGTCTACATCGTCCGCGAGTATTTCCTTAAGGATATGGAGGAACATGTCCGTCAGAAATACGCCGGAGTAAAATGTCCGGACGGCACCCCGCTCGAGTTTGCTTTCGTTACCCAGGAGCTTGATAAGATCCCTGCAGGTTTCGTCCTGAACCCCGAGAGGCAGAAGCCGTGGGGAACAGCCCACGCTATGCTGATGGCCGCAGACGTAATCAAGACCCCGTTCGTGGTTATCAATGGTGACGACTATTATGGAAAGGAGTCGTTCCACATCGCAGCCGAATGGTGTAAGGCCCACGAAAATACAAAGGGCGTTTACGGAATCATTGGTTTCGAGGTAGATAATACACTCTCCGAGAGCGGCGGCGTGTCTCGCGGTATTTGCAGCTACGATGCCCAGCATCATCTTACAGATGTGGTGGAACATCACAACGTCATGTTCGAGGAAGACGGTAAGCTCCGCGGAGACAATTCCGTTACCGGCGAGCGCGTAGAGCTTAAGCCCAAGGATCTCTGCTCGATGAATATGTGGTGCTTCACCCCGGATTATTTCGAGGCCAGCCGCGATATCTTCGTAGAGTTCCTCAAAGCCAATATCAACGAATTGAAGAAGGAGTTCTACATTCCGTTCGTAGTCGACAATCTTATTAAGAAAGGCGCTGCCTCATGCGACGTCCTCGGTACTCCCGACCGCTGGTTCGGCGTCACCTTCAAGGAGGACCGTCCCGCTGTAGTCGCCAAGTTCGCAGAACTGGTCGCCCAGGGCGTTTATCCTACACCGCTGTATAAGTAACCGTCATGCCCGGCCTTAACCGGGCAACTCGGTTTTAAAGTCATGCCCGGCTCCGACCGGGCAACTCGGTTTTAAAGTCATGCCTGGCTCCGACCGGGCATCTTAGCAAATATCAGTTATGTCAAAAAGAAGAGGTAATTTCAATTTATACCAGACGTTCGAGTATTTCAGTCCGAAATGGAAGGGAATACTCGGACTGGTTTTTTGGTTTATAGTCGGCGCTCTGATTGGCAACGCAATCGTTTTCTCGATGACTGCGGTGTTGGGTCAGGAAGCTGCGCTGGAATATGGAACGGTCATTTCGTATCCTATAATGTTCATCCCTCCGATGATCTTCGCCGCCGTGCGGAGCCGCCGCCGCGAGATGGAGATAGGCGCGGTCGGATCGCCGCTGGATCAGGGCTTCTTCGCTCCGCTAGGCGGCGGGCTCTGCGCCCTGCTGGTGATGATAGTAACGCTTGCCGCAGGAGTGATTTCAGATGGAATCACTTCCGTTCTTCCTCAGATGCCCGAGTGGCTGGAGGAGGCGTTGAAGAGCATGACTTCCGGCAATATCTGGCTGAATTTCCT
Source organism: uncultured Bacteroidales bacterium (assembly GCA_905234775.1). The sequence goes on from CAJOJC010000028.1 coordinate 12,249, forward strand.
CTGTGTGTCGATCTTCGCTCCGATCTTTGAGGAGTGGCTCTGCAGGGGTATGGTTTTGCGCGGACTTTTGGATCGCGGGGTGAAACCCATCTGGGCGATACTGTTCTCTGCGGTGTTCTTCGGACTTATCCACCTTAATATTTGGCAGATGCTTCCGGCAATACTGCTCGGCGCTATCTTCGGCTATGTCTACTGGAAGACCCGTTCGCTGAAGCTTACGATGTTGATGCACTTCACCAACAATACCCTTGCGTTGGTTCTGAGTCATATCGACTCTCTCAAAGACGCGGAAGGCTGGCTGCAGGTGCTCGGCTCCTGGTACTGGCCGGCTCTGGCAGCTTGTGTGCTTATCGTCGCCCTCTTCTTCGTGACTTTCAAGCGAATCCCCGCCCCCGCCGCAGAGTAGTTCTCCCTTATTTTTTCTTCTTGTCGGGAAGCGGCTTTGAGTATTAATTCGCCCTCGGACCTCCTCCGGGGGCGTTTTTTTTGTTCCCCAGCCCGTCTGCCTACCCAAATTTTAAAACTTTATACTACTCTGCGGATTTTCCCGCGGAGTAGTACCAACTTTCTGCCTCCTCTTCAAAGAACTTCATACTACTCTGCGGAAATCCCCGCAGAGAAGCTTAAAGTTTTTTTTCGCGCCAAAGGAGCGCGAAAAAAGAGCGGAAAGTAATAGGCGCCGAGCGTGAGAGACCGTTCGGAGGGCGTGCGGCCGCTCCTGACGACTAGCAAGTCGCGACTGGGAGTGTCCGCCAGGTACGATTTGTTCGAAGTTCGTTCCTGAGGTCGCTCGCGAAGTGCTCGCGACCTCTTCCAACCCTTCGAAAAAATCGTCCCCGATTGTTTCTGACGCCGCGAGTGAAGTGGCAGTGCGCAGAGTGGGGCCTACCCTTCGCGGGAAGCGGGCTTGCAGGGGGAATATATATTCCAGCGGTAGTGTGAGCCGGTAGGAGGTATTCGGTCGGGACACCGTGAACTCTGGCGTCCTACCGAACCTTCGGTCGCCAGTTTGGCCGAAAGCCACGACGAGCTCGGCGCAGCGCGATCTATCAGTATGCAGAGTGTGGTTCGCAAAATAACTTGATACATCTCTGCGGAAATCCCCGCAGAGTAGCTAGAAGTTCTTGTTTCCATTCAGATTTTTTTTCATATCTTAGCGAAGCGAACAACATCGTTTTAAACTAAAAACTTCAACTGCTTAACCTGTTTTCACTATGAATCACACACCAAGAAGGTGTTACACCAAGGGTGTTCAACACATTTACCAAAGAGCTAAAGATCTTGGCGTCATCTTTTACGATGACATCGACCGCCTCGTTTATTTCTCAATTGACTCCGTCATAGCCAGACGTTACGGAGTCGTCGTTTTAGGAATATCGGTGATGTATACGCATCTCCACAAAACAACCATCGTCCGCTCAAAGCTGCAGATGTCAAAGTATACCCAGGACGTCAGCTCCATTTTTGCCAGGACGTACAACTACAGCCATGAGCGAAAGAGCAATCTGTTTGAAGCGAGGTATGGGAGCGCATCGAAAACAGAGCCGAAGAAGATCCGTCAAATCATTGAATATCAGTATAATAACCATACTGAGAAAGGCCTCTGCAAGAGCCCGATGGAAGAGCGGTGGTGTTTTCTGCCTTATGCCAAGTCCGACCATCCGTTCTCAAAACCGATTGATTATGATTGTATCTCGAAGGGGCTCAGGAGCGCTCTGCGACTCATTGACCGCCGTGTGAAAAAGGGGGAGTATCTGAAGTATTCCCTTGTCAAGAAGATTCTCGAGAGGTTGACCCCGGAGGAGACCGAGCAGTTTTTCGATTATACGATCTCAAAGTATATGCACATCAGCTTTGAAACTGCCGCTTCTTACTTTAAAAGCTTCGATGCTATGGTAGCTGCATTCGAGGTGACTACAGGCGTAGAGTACGACATCAAGGAAGACTATGATTCATTCCCCGACACGGAATATGTCGCCATTGAGAAAATATTCCGTCAAAAGGGCTGGCCATACAGCAAAATCTTCACCTCGCCCTATGAAAACAGAGTCAACCTTGCCAAAGCGCTTCATTTTCGGCGTGGTATATATTACACAGCCGCTGCAAAATACCTGCATCTCTGACATACAAGGGAACATTTCCGCAGAGTAGCCCCAAGTTTTTCATTATATTTGCCCTGATGATAAAAATGGGCGTCATAAACCTCACTCCCGACTCGTTCTACGAGCCGAGCCGGTACAACTACGCGATGCTGGAGCGCGATGACGTCCAGATAATCGACGTGGGCGCGGTCTCGACCAGGCCGGGCGCGCCGGACGTGGACCTCGAAGAAGAGTGGCGCCGGCTGGAGCCTTTCCTGCGGCAGTGGGTCATGGAGCCGAGAGGAAAGCGGCTTTCGATCGACACGACCCGTGCGGAGATAGTCCGACGGGCGTACGAGGTGGTCGGCCCGTTCATTGTCAACGACATCAGCGCGGGCCACGACGACCCGCAGATGCTGCCGACCGTGGGCCGGCTGGGCCTGACGTTCATCGCGATGCACAAGCGCGGCAACCCGCGGACGATGGATTCGCTCGCGGATCCGGAAACCGACATCATCGAGCAGCTCATCGAGTACTTCCGTGAGTTCGAGCAGCAGGCTCGCGCCCATGGCATCAGCGACTGGATCCTCGACCCCGGCTTCGGATTCGCGAAAACCGAGAGGCAGAATATCGAGATCATCGAGCGCCTGGGCGAGCTCAAGGTCTTCGGCCGGCCGATTCTGATTGGGGTCGCCGACAAGCGTTTCACGCACGGCGACACCGCCAAATACGAAAAAATGGGCGCCGAAAATGGTGCCCATATCCTAAGGATTCACTGATTCTACTTCAGACTCTTTCCGTGGAAAACGAAGACGGATCCGTCGTGCTTTTTGCCGTTGAGTTTCCACTTCCTGGTGCAGTCTATAGTCGGCCATTCACGGTGATTAGAGCAGTGGTAGTGGATTGTGTCCTCGCTGCCGTCCGGCCAATGAAGAACTATGTCTTCATCCATGTCTTCAGCGCCGTCGATTTCTCCAAATTGTAGAACATACTGCACGACTGCGCCCTGCTCGTCGTTGATCGGCATTGCCCTGAGCCCAACCATAATAGCAGCATAAGCCTTTGTCTGAACTTCTTCCTGGGGCTGGTTCCAGTAATCCCAGGGCTTGACGGTATACTCTTCTCCTTTGAAGGTCAGCGTCATACCGGGCATATCTTCCGAAACTATGGAATTACCTTCCGCGTCGTATGCTTCGATGGTGATGTCAACTGGCGTCCAGTCTACGATTAATCCAGGGGCGACGCAGGACACTGCTCCCAGAAGCCCTGCGGCAAGTGCTATAGCGTAAAACAGTTTTTTCATACCACATAGATGCCCGGCCAGGGTGTTTTGTTGCTTAGCCGGGAAAAACTTGGGGCTACTCTGCGGAAATCCCCGCAGAGTAACCCCAAGTTTTTTGGTGCGGGGGAAAGAAACTTCATACATCTCTGCGGAAATCCCCGCAGAGTAGCATCAAGTTTTTGGAGAGGGGCTCCCCAAAGTTTCGGGGAGAATTGCTATATTTGTATGCTATGCTGATTGTATTGGAAGGACTGGACGGAGCCGGAAAATCGACTCAGGTCCGAAAGCTTAAAGAATATCTTGAGAGTAAGGGCGCTCTCGACTATATCCATTTCCCGCGTTACGACGCCCCCGTCTACGGAAAGCTGATTTCGGCCTTCCTTCGCGGCGATTTCGGAACTAACGAGACGGTACACCCTCAGCTCGTGGCCCTGATCTATGCGGAAGACCGCCATGGAGCCGTTCCCGAAATCAGGAAATCGCTCGATGCCGGCAGGAACGTCCTGTTCGACCGCTACGTCTACTCCAATATTGCGTATCAGTGTGCGAAACTCAGCGATCCCGCGAAGATCGAGGAGCTCCGCAGTTGGATAGTCGACACGGAATTCGGCGACTTTGGAGAGCCGAAACCCGATCTCAATATCTTCCTCGATGTCCCGCTGAGCTTCGTGGAAAGCAACCTAACCTCACACCGCGAGGGCTCAGATCGCGACTACCTAAGCGGCGGAAAAGACATCCACGAATCTAGCATGGCCTTCCAAGCGCGCGTACGCGACATGTATTTGATGCAGGCGGAAAAAGACCCTGCACTCAAAGTTGTGGACTGTTCGGATGAAGAGGGAAAGATGCTCCCGGAAGACGCTATTTTCTCAAAGATCAAGGCGCTGGTAGATGAAATTATCTAGCTTTTTACGCAGGCTGGCCGCGGTTCTCTTCGGCCTCGTGCTGCTTCTGGGCGGGCTCCTGAAGCTGATGGACCCGATCGGATCGCAGCTCGTGGTCGAATCGTATCTGGGCTTCTGCCACCTCAGCTTCCTGCGTTTCGCCTCGATCCATATCACATTCTTCTTCAACCTCCTCGAGTGCTTCGTGGGCGCTGCCCTTATCGCCGGCGCATGGACCTCGTGGATCAGGTGGGTCTCGCTCGGCCTGATGAGCTTCTTCACCGTCCTGACCGCGCTGCTCTGGGCGCTGAACCCGCCCATGGACTGCGGCTGCTTCGGCGAGCTCGTCCACCTCACACACCTCCAGAGTTTCCTCAAGAACGTCGTGCTGCTCCTGCTGTGGGTAGCGGCGTTCGTGCCCACGAATAAGGTGGACAGACATCATATCCGCCGGCCGATCATCGTCGGATTCACGTTTGCCGTGATGGTCGCCTTCGGAATCATGAGCTACCGCCACCTCCCTATGCTCGACCTAACCGACCTTCGCGCGGGGACCGAGCTGACAGAGGGGCGCGTGTCGCTGCTGGGCGCGGACGGCGAGTACCACGACGATCTCGCGCTGGAAGGCAACGTGCTGCTGATTTCGGTCTACGAGCCGTCCGCGCTCACTCGCCGCGACCTCGAGCGCATCGAACGCACAGCCAGCCTCGCCCGTGAAGCCGGAATCAGGCCGATCGTGGCCGCGGCCAGGCCGCAAAAGGCGGAAGACCTGCCGGAGGGAGCGTTCGTCTCCGATCGAAAGACGCTGATGAGTCTTAACCGCTCAAACGGCGGCGCTACCTTCGTCTCCGACGGCCAGGTCGTCCGGAAATGGAGCGCCGGCCGCGTCCGCCCCAGCTCGCTCGAGCGTGTCCTTTCCGCAGATACGACCGACCTCATCGCCGGCCGCATTGTCAGGGGACGCATGACCTTCGGTCTCATGTCGGTCGTCATCTTCGTCCTGCTTCTGGTCTAAAAGTTTGCATTTATCGAAAATATGCTTACCTTTGCACTCCCAACACCGCGGGGTAGAGCAGTCGGTAGCTCGTCGGGCTCATAACCCGGAGGTCGCAGGTTCGAGTCCTGCCCCCGCTACTACAGATAATAAGTCAGCCGAAATGGCTGACTTATTTGTTTTTTACTCCTCTGCCAGTCCTGGAATCAGAGTCTTCTTGTCGGAAATCTTGATTCCGTAGGCAATATTGCGAACTCTACCCTCCTCCGGAATCAGAATACCTATCTCTGCGAGGTGCTGCACATCACGAACTGCGGTATCCGAGGATACCTTTGCGAGTTTTGCCCAGCGCTTGGCAGTGAGTTTACCTTTGTCGCCGTCCAGAAAGATATTTAGAATAGTGCGCTGACGCTCGTTGATATCGGCTTGGGAGTGGTTCTGCCAGAATACGGCCTTTTCCAGGATGGAAGACAACATCTCTTCCGCACCTTTAATGGCCCGTAGCATGCAGTCCAGATACCACTCAATCCAGGCAGTTATGTCTGTTGTGCCTTTCTGGTAGCGCTCAAGCATGTCGTAATACTTGTTCTTCTCCTGCCCTATCTGGCGTGACATACTGAAGTATCTCAGCGTCGAGTTGTCTGCCTGACTCAGCGCCATATCCGCAATGGCCCTGCCGATACGGCCGTTGCCATCGTCAAAGGGGTGAATGCAAACGAACCAGAAGTGGGCGATGGCGGATTTGACGTAATCACTTGGGGTAGTAGTGTCGTTGAACCATTTCAGGAATTTGTCCATCTCTTCCGGAACTCTCTCCGGTGCTGGAGCACGATAATGGACCTTCTCCCTTCCAAGGGCTCCTGAAATGACATTCATCTCATCTACGCGGTATCTCCCAACGTTGATTTCTTCATATCCGTTCCTGCCGTTCGGAAAAATAGCGCAATGCCAACCGAATAGCCGGTCCTCGGTGAGAGGATCGTCATAACCTTGAACAGCATCCATCATCATTTGCACGATTCCTTCCACGTAGTGACCGTATGGGACCTCTCCGGTAATCTGAACGCCCATCCTTCTGGCAAGAGAAGACCGTACCTGGTCTGGATTCAACTGCAGGCCCTCTATCTCTGAGGACGCCACGATATCGTGCGTGTACGCCTCCACGGCGGCACGCTCCTTTATATCGAAGCCTATTGATGAGAGTATTCCCTCAAGGTATCCGGTTGCTTTGTTTACAGAAGCAAGCTTGGGATCTATGCGGCTCCGGTCCCAGGTGAAATTCGGCCAAGTATCTGTCTCGTGTATATACATCGTGCTTCGTTTTTCTGCAAATATAATACTTTGCGGGAAATAAACCGCAAATTTTGCGGATTATTGGCCGTAATATTTTCTATCATATCTCTATTTGCCCTGATTTTCAATATATTGCGCGAATTCGTTCAGCTTCTTATAATCTTCCAAAAGGTTCGATGAACCCCCTGCGGCCTATTCCCATTCGATGGTGGATGGGGGTTTGGAGGAGATGTCGTAGCAGACGCGGTTGACGCCTTTGACCTTGTTGATGATTTCGTTGCTGAGGCGACGCATGAAGGTTTCGGGGAGGAAAGCCCAGTCGGCGGTCATGGCGTCGCTGCTGGTTACGGCGCGCAGGGCAACCGCATAATCATAGGTGCGCTCGTCGCCCATGACGCCGACTGTACGGACCGGCAGCAGGATTGCCCCAGCCTGCCAGATGTCGTCGTAGAGGCCTTCTTCCCGAAGCGAACGGATAAAAATATCGTCAACATCCTGGAGGATGCGGACCTTCTCCGGTGTTACTTCTCCCGGAATTCTGACAGCAAGTCCCGGTCCGGGGAAAGGATGGCGGAAAAGCAACTCCCTCGGAATTCCGAGGCTGAGGCCTACGGAACGAACTTCGTCTTTGAACAGCCACTTCAGCGGCTCGCACAGTTTCAGATTCAGGTGCTCGGGGAGACCTCCTACGTTGTGGTGGCTCTTGATGACTTTGCCGGTAATATTGCGGCTCTCGATTCTGTCGGGATAAATAGTTCCCTGCGCCAAATACTCCACTCCAGGGAGCGCGGAAGCCTCTTTTTCAAACACTTCAATGAAAAGCTTACCGATAATCTTTCGCTTTTCTTCAGGATTATCAACTCCCTTTAGCGCCTCCAGAAACAGACTCGACGCATCCACTCCTATTACGTTCAGTCCGAGTTTCTGATAGGAAGCCAGAACATCTTCGAACTCGTGTTTGCGAAGCAGTCCGTGATTGACGAAAATGCCGGTAAGATTGCTGCCTATAGCCTTGTTGAGCAATACGGCGGCAACGGTCGAATCCACTCCTCCGCTTAGTCCGAGTATGACTTTTCCATCACCGATTTCCGCCTTCAATTCGCGGACGGTAGTCTCAACGAAAGAGTCGGAAGACCATTCCCTGCGGCTTCCGCAAATCCCGACCACGAAATTCTCCAGAAGCCGTTTCCCGCAGACGGAATGGACAACCTCAGGATGGAACTGAACGCCCCAAATCCGGCGCTCTTCGTTCCAGAAGGCCGCATTGCGGACCGTATCTGTGGATGCGGCGAGTTTAAATCCGCAGGGAAGCGCAGTAATAGTATCGCCATGGCTCATCCAGACCTGGGATCCGGCATCTATGCCGTCGAACAGCTGGCACTCTTTGTCTACGTAGTTCAAAATCGCCCTGCCGTACTCGCGGTGGCCGGAATTCTCAACCTTTCCGCCGTTGATGTGGCTTATCAACTGAGCGCCGTAGCAAATTCCCAGAACTGGATATTTACCGAACATTCCCGATAAGTCGGGCAGCAGCGCATCGGGAGCATAGACGCTCAGCGGGGAACCGCTCAAAATGACTCCTATCACATCGGGATCGTCGTGGGGAAAGCTGTCGAAAGGCAGGATCTCGCAGAAAGTGCCCAGTTCCCTTACTCTGCGCCCAATGAGCTGAGTGGTCTGGGAACCGAAATCGAGGATTATGATCTTATTCATAAAGCAAAAATACACTATTGTGGCGGAAAATGCCAACTGTGTTGTCATTTCTCCGTTTCGTTCACTCCCGCGGCGAGTTTTATGGGTGATTTCTCGCCGATACGGGGATTTTGGTGTCATTCGGCGAGTTTTGGGGGTGTTTTTCCGCCGGTAAGGAGAGGGATTAACAGGGCAGGGGAGTTTGAGGGGGAACGCCCACTCAATCAAGATAGGACGAAGTCCTCACAACAAAAAAATCCGCCGTGAAGCGGATTTTTTTGTTGTGAGGACTACTGGATTTGAACCAGTGACCTCTTGCCTGTCAAGCAAGCGCTCTGAACCAACTGAGCTAAGCCCTCAGGAAAAGGACTGCAAATATATGTCAAAATTTTTCAACTTCCAAATTGAGATTATTATATTTGTAGAGTTGTACTAAACCTTAAGATTATGTTCGGATTCAGACCAGACGGGAAGAAGATTAAGGATCTCGACCCGATCCAGCGCATCATGCCGCATATCATGAAACACAGGCATGACTCCCAGAACTCAACCCAGTATGATTGCCCTTGTGAGCCGATAGACGATTTCATTCGCAAAGAGGCTGAAAAAGGCGAAGTGTATAATTATATGCATGTCCTCATAGCGTCGCTCGTTCGTCTGATCGCGCTCTATCCCAGGACTAACCGCTTCATCATGAACGGCCGTATCTACCAGAGGAACTGTATCCAGATATCGTTCGTGGTTAAGAAAGGCCTGAGCGCAGAGGCTCCGGATACTACGGTGAAGATTGATTTCACCGGCCATGAGAGCATCTCCCAGGTCCGCGACATGATCAATGCGGAGATCCAGAAAAACAACAACATGGACGCCAACAACGGAACCGACAAGCTGGCTAGGCTCATTACCTATACGCCCAACTTCGTTATCGGCTTCCTGGTGGGAACCATCAAGTGGCTGGACAAACATGGGCTTCTCCCCGGCGCCATCATCAAGGTCAGCCCCTTCCACACAACCTGCTTCGTAACCAACCTGAAATCGATAAAAGGCCCCTCTATTTTCCATCATCTCTATGATTTCGGTAATACCGGAATGTTCTTCTCGATGGGAAAAGAGGCAATGGTCCCGGTAGTTCAGGGTAAGGAAATCACGATTGGAAAGAGGCTGCCGCTCTGGATAGTTACCGATGAGCGTTTCTGCGACGGATTCTACTTCGTCAGCGCCCTCAAGCAGCTCAGAATACTTCTCGCTGATCCGTCAAGAATGGCGGAGCCGCTCGAGAATCTCACCGAAGACACTAAGGTAGTCGACAAACACAGCTTCAAGAAAAAGTGACGGCACTTATCACCGGCGGCAGCTCCGGCATGGGGCTGGAATTTGCCAGGCAGCTCGCTGCAAAGGGCTATGACCTTATTCTGGTAAGCAATCGAGCTGAGGAATTGGAGGAGGCCGCGGCGGGGTTGCGAGG
>CAJOJC010000028.1:21965-22371 GCA_905234775.1 uncultured Bacteroidales bacterium
CGCCCTGGCCGCCGCGGCCGACGAGCTGTTCGAATGGTGCCCCGTCCTGCCCGACGTGGTCATAAACGACGCCGGGATGTTCTTTTTCAAGGAGCTCGAGCCCGAGGACCTGCCGCGCGTCCAGGCAATGGTCAATCTCCATGTAGTCACGGTCACCCGCATCTGCCTGCTCTTCGGCATGGCCATGAAACAGCGGGGAAGTGGCCGCATCCTCAATATTTCGTCGATGACCGCCCGAATCCCCGCACCCGGAATCACGATCTACTCGGCTACTAAGGCCTACCTCCGGAACTTCGGCCGCTCGTTATCGTACGAGCTCAAGCCCTACGGGGTCACGGTCACTACCGTCTGCCCTGCCGCAATCGCGACGCCGCTCTACCGGCTCAGCGAGAAGCAGATGCGCGCC
>CAJOJC010000029.1:0-18119 GCA_905234775.1 uncultured Bacteroidales bacterium
ACAATGTTCGACTCCGTAGTCGTGGCGGTGGGCGTGAACCAGGACAAACCCGGTTTCTACGACAACGATACCAGGGTGAAGATAATCGAACAGGCCGTAAAAGGCCTCGAAGGGGTGTCTGTAGTCAAGTACGACGGCCTTACAATAGACCTCTGCCGTTCGCTTGGCATCAAACATGTAGTCAGAGGAGTAAGAAACATGCTCGATTTCGAGACCGAACGCAGCATCGCGGATGCGAACCGCAGGCTTGCGCCCGAAATCGAAACGATAATAATACCTACGGCCCAGGAATTCGCCCACATCTCTTCGAGCGCTGTCCGCGATATCCTCAGACACCACGGCGATACGTCGCTCTTTGTCCCGGAAGGAGTTAAATTGCCTCCATATGAAAAGAATAATTAACATACTGATCGCTCTTTCGCTCTTCGCTCCGCTTTCGAAGGCTCAGCAGTTGGATTCGACCCGCCTTGCGCCTCTCGACTCCCTGCTCGGCGAGTACTACGAAGCGATGATCTACGAAGCGAGACCCGCAAAGTTCCAGGAATGCGACTTCCTTATCGAATCTTGTAAAGACTCCCTGATAAGGCAGTGGGTCGCTACCCGCATATTCGAACACTATATGGACAACCCTCCTCTGATGGGAGAAGAAGAAGTAGCCGTATACGTCTACGATAAATGGTTCGCAAGCGGGAAGATCAGTTTTGCAGACGAATGGCTGGCTTTCTCGGCTAAACTGTTCGTGGACTTCAACCGCAATAGCCTGCTCGGAATGAAGGCTCCCATTCTTGAACTTCTTCCTCCTACTGGAAGCGAAAAGATTCAGGTCCCGGAGAAGGGAGTTCCCTCTGTTCTTTATTTCTATGATACCTCCTGCAGTAAGTGTAAGGTAGCTTCCATCATGCTGCCTCAGGTATTGGAAAAAGTAAGTTTCCCCGTGACTCTGTTCCTTATCTATACGGGCCAGGATGGAGACGAATGGGCTGAGTTCAGGGCCGCCTTTACCATCTCCAATCCCAATATCAAGCTGGTCCACTGCTGGGATCCGGAAATCGATTCCGACTATCAGAAACAATACGGAGTTCTCAGTACTCCCAAGATGTTCCTGGTAGGGACAGACGGCAGGATAGAAGGCCGCCGTCTGGAGCCGGAGACTCTGGCCCAGTTGCTGGGGATCTACGAACAAGCATTGGAAAACAAATAATATATAATGAAGACAAGCGCTAAAATCGACCCCCTGTATCTGGCAAGAGAAAGAGCCGCTCTTCGCCACAAACACCGTAAGACCGTCCTGTTCAACGACAGGGAAGTCGCGGCTATAGAGGAGTACTGTAAAGTGTACCACATCTCCTCCAAGTCGGCGATGTTCCGTCAGGCGATTATGGAAAGGGTGCTTGAAGGGCTGGACGAACTCCACCCCACTCTTTTCTAGAGCTGCCAGTCGATCGGTCCTCTGCCTGCGCTCTGCAGGTAAAGGTTGGCCTTTGAGAAGGGCCGGCTCCCGAAGAATGCGCCCCTGGCGAGGGGTGAAGGGTGTGCGGCTTCCAGAACCAGGTGTCGAGAGCGGTCGATAAGCGCCGCCTTGCTCCTGGCATAATTTCCCCACAACATAAAGACTATATTGTTGCGGTTCGCGCTGAGATAGCTGATGACAGCGTCTGTGAACTGCTGCCAACCTATTGCGTTATGTGACGAAGGCTCTCCGGCGCGTACGGTAAGCATTGCGTTGAGGAGCAGTACTCCCTGGCGTGCCCAGGGTTCCAGGTTTGGGCTGCCGCTCATGGTTACTCCCACATCAGAGGAGATCTCCTTGAATATGTTCACCAGCGACGGCGACGGAGAACGACAGGCCCATCGCCTGGCCGGGGCCATGGTAGGGGTCCTGACCCAGAATCACCACCTTCACCTTATCTACCGGAGTGAGATCAAAGGCGCGGAAGATCTGTGGGCCGGGAGGGTAGATTACCTTTCCGGCGCGCTTCTCCTGATGGAGATAACGGGCAAGCTCCGCAAAGTAGGGTTTGTCGAACTCACTCTGCAGAGCTTCTTTCCAGGATTCTTCTATCTGTACTGTCAAAATACGAAGTCTATTACGTCGTTTATGGTCTGTACGTAGTGGAAGGTAAGGCCCTTGACATAGATTTCCTTGATGTCCTCTACGTCTTTACGGTTCTCTTCGCTGATGACTATCGTCTCCACTCCGGCGCGTTTCGCGGCGAGGATCTTTTCCTTGATTCCGCCTACGGGGAGGACCTTTCCTCGGAGGGTCATTTCACCGGTCATGGCGATGTGTTTCTTAATCGCCTGGCCGCGCAGGGCGCTGACCATGCTCGTGACCATGGTGATTCCGGCGGACGGGCCGTCTTTGGGGGTAGCGCCTTCGGGGACATGGACATGGAGGTCCTTGGCCGCGAATTCCGCGCTGGTCATACCGGCCATCGCGGGATGGGCCTTGATATACTGGTAGGCGATAGTCGCCGATTCCTTCATTACGTCGCCGAGGTTGCCGGTCATGGTAAGGATGCCCTTCCCTTCGGAGACTGAGCTCTCGATGAAGAGGATTTCGCCGCCCATCTGGGTCCACGCAAGGCCGGTCACGACTCCGGGGCCTTCGTTGCCTTTCTGGCGGTCGTGGGCTGCGGTCGGCAGGCCGAGATACTCCTTCAGATGCTCGGGCTCGATAGTGGAAGGATATTCCTCCTCGAGCGCGAGCAATCTTTGCGATCTGCTTTTCAAGGTTGCGGACGCCGCTTTCGTGGGTATATTCGTCGATTATCTTCTTCAGGGCCTTGGAGCTGATCTTGAGGGTCTTCTTCGCAAGGCCGTGCATCTCGAGCTGTTTCGGGATGAGGTATTTCTTCGCGATCTCGATCTTCTCTTCTGCGAGGTAGCCGGTTACATTGATTACCTCCATTCTGTCAAGCAGAGCTGCCTGAATAGGGGCGATGCTGTTGGCGGTTGTGATGAAGAGGACGTTGGAGAGATCGTAGTCGATGTCCAGATAATTGTCATGGAACGTTCCGTTTTGCTCAGGGTCTAGGGCCTCGAGGAGTGCGGAGCTGGGGTCGCCCTTGAAGTCCTGGGAGAGTTTGTCGATCTCGTCGAGGACTATTACCGGGTTGGATGTTCCGGCTTTGTTGATTCCGGCGAGAATTCTTCCGGGAAGGGCGCCTACGTAGGTTTTTCTGTGGCCGCGGATCTCAGCTTCGTCGTGCATGCCGCCGAGGGCGATTCTGACGTACTTTCTTCCGAGGGCGCGGGCGATGGACTTTCCGAGGCTGGTCTTACCTACTCCCGGAGGACCGTAGAGGCAGAGGATAGGGGATTTCATGTTCCCCTTCAGCTTCAAGACGGCGAGGTACTCGATGATACGGTCTTTGATAGTATCCAGGCCGTAGTGATCCTCGTCGAGCACTTCCTTGGCATGTTTGAGGTCCAGGTTGTCCTGGCTCATCTCCTGCCAGGGGAGGCTGAGCATGAACTCCAGATAGTTATACTGAACGGAATAATCAGGGGAGTTCGGATTGTATTTTTCAAGCTTGTTAAGCTCTTTTTCGAAGAGTTTCGCTACCTCCTCGGGCCACTTTTTCTGGGCGGCTTTCTCGCGGAACTTCTCGAACTCTTCGTTCTCGTCCATTCCGAGCTCTTCCTGGATGGTCCTGAGCTGGTTGTTGAGGTAGTATTCCCTCTGCTGCTGGTCGATTTCGCTCTTTACCTTACGGTTGATCTCGTTTTTGATGTTCGAGAGCTGGAGCTGGGCGTCCAGGATGACGAGGAGTTTCATAGCCCTCGTACGGACGTCGTCGTACTGAAGGAGCTCGGCCTTGTCTGCGAAGTTCTCCACCTCCACCGTAGTAGCGATGAAGTTCACGAGGAATGCGAAGCTGTCTATGCTTCTCATCGCAGCTATCGCTTCCTTGGGAGCGAAGTTGCTGGCGGAGATAATCTGAGCGGCCTTTTCCTTCAACATGGAGGCGAGACCCTTCACGTCTTCGGAGTTTTCCTTGGTAAGGACGTCTCCGAGATAGCGCACCTGGGCGGTGATGTAGGGGTCGTAATCGATGACGTATTCCATCTCGATACGTTTGTGTCCCTGCAGTATCGCGGTGATGGTTCCGTCCGGCATCTCGAGGGTCTTGAGGATCTTCGCGACCGTTCCGTAGTTATATAAATCTACCTCCACCGGGTCTTCTACAGTAGGATCCAGCTGAGGTACTGCGCCGATGAAGTAGTCGTGTTTCTCGGCGTCCTGAATCAATTTGATGGATTTCTCGCGGCCTATCGTGATGGGATAGATAGTTCCCGGGAAGAGAACCGCGCCCCTGAGTGCCAGAATAGGCAGGGTAGGGGGAAGCTCGCTGTCGCTGATCTTCGCCACACCCTCTCCGGATACAACCGGAATAATATTCACTTCTGCGGCATTCTGCGAGAAGAAGTCCTTGTCTTTTATCATAAAATTGTCAAAATGTCAGTTATAATAATCCTCCCAATAATGGTCAATCACTGTGCCAATGAGAAGATAGCTGACAAATTTACACTTCTATATTTGATTTCTAAAAAAAATAATCTACCTTTGCAGTCCGTTTTCGCTAAAAGCAATTTATTAGTTATTAGATATTTAGAGAGATGACAAAAGCAGACATCGTAAACAAGATCGCCAAGAACACCGGTCTCGAGAAGACAGAGGTGCAGTCGGTCGTTGAAGGTTTCATGGAGTGCGTTATCGAATCCCTTTCGAAGGACGAGGCAGTTTACCTCCGTGGTTTCGGCAGCTTCATTATCAAGCATCGCGCTGAGAAGACCGCCCGTGACATCACGAAGAAGACTACTATCGTGATTCCAGCCCATGACATCCCTGCCTTCAAGCCCGCAGACAGCTTCATGGAGAAAGTGAGCAAATAATTTTTAAATCCTTAATAATATGCCCAACGGAAAGAAGCATAAGCGTCACAAGATGGCGACGCACAAGCGTAAAAAACGTTTGCGCAAGAACAGACACAAGAAGAAATACAATAGGTCCTCGGGAGATCCGAAGGGCCTTTTTGTTTTGTCTATGGATAACAACGAAAAGTCAGAAAAAGACCTGGTGGTCTCAGTAGGCCCCTCAGAGGTGAAGCTCGCTCTTATGGAGAACCATAAGCTGATCGAGTACAACAGAGAGTCAAGCCAGGGTCACAATTTCTCGGTGGGGGATGTCTTCCTCGGAAGAGTGAAGAAACTCCTTCCCGCCCTGAATGCTGCTTTCGTCGATATCGGCGACAATAAGGAGGCGTTCATCCACTACCTGGATCTTGGACTGTATTTCACTGCGTTCGACAATTTCGTAAAGAAGTCGAACCCGAATACCGACCTCAAGGCCCTTTATTCAAGCACTCAGATCGGCCCCGCCCTGGAGAAGGAAGGGAAGATCGAGAATGTGCTTTCGGTAGGCCAGATGATCATCTGCCAGATTGTCAAGGAGCCGATCTCTACGAAGGGATCCAGGCTGACTGCTGAAATTTCGCTGGCAGGACGAAACATTGTACTGCTCCCTTTCGCCCAGAAAGTGAGCGTTTCCCAGAGAATCTCTTCGAAAGAAGAGCGCAAGAGGCTCGAAACCCTCGTCCGGAGTATCCTCCCAAAGAACTATGGCGCCATCATCCGCACCGCCTCCGAAGGCACCAATGCGGCAGCGCTGGTCGGAGAAGCCAGGTCGCTTATCGACAAGTGGGAAGAATCGTGGAAAACAATTGCGAAGAACAAGTCGGTGAATCTGCTCTTTACCGAGTATTCGAAGACAACGACCGTGCTTCGCGACCTGCTGAACGATTCGTTCACCAACGTCTATGTCGACGACCCCGCCGTCTATGAGGAAACCCGCAAGTACATCTCGCTGATCTCTCCCGAGCAGGAGAAGATAGTGAAGCTCTACGAAGGTAAGGAGCCCATTTTCGACCATTTTGAGGTCACCCGCCAGATCAAGAGCTCTTTCGGCAAGGTCGTCCCGATGAAACAGGGCGCGTACCTCGTGATAGAGACGACAGAGGCCCTGAACGTAATCGACGTAAACAGCGGCATCCGCGCAAAGACTACCGACCACGAAGAGAATACCTTTGAGGTCAACAAACTCGCAGCGGAGGAAATCGCGCGTCAGCTCCGGCTCAGGGATATGGGCGGCATCGTGATAGTGGATTTCATCGATATGGATTCCCAGGAACACCGTAACGAACTCCACAAATACATGATGGACCTTATGGAATCAGACAGGGCGAAACACAACGTGTTGCCTCTGACAAAGTTCGGTCTGATGCAGATCACCCGTCAGAGAATACGTCCTGTAACAGAAATCAACACCACGGAGCAGTGTCCCCTCTGCCACGGCACGGGAAAGATCGCTTCCACGGTGGTTATCGACGAGCAGGTCGAGCGTCAGCTGGCCTACTATGTCAGCGAGAAGGGCATCCGCAATCTCACCCTCAGGGTAAGCCCCATTCTGGGCGCATACCTTACGAGGGGCTTCAGGTCCTTCGTCGCAAAGTGGAGACGCAAGTACAAATGCAGGTTGAAGGTGGTCGAGTCCACCGATAACACTATCCTCCAGTACGAATTTCTTGACGCTAACGGAGAGGTCCTCGAATAAGAGGACCTCTTTTATTTATTGTCATGCCCTTTATTTATAGTCATGCCCGACCTGATCGGGCATCTTTTTCATTATATTTGCAGTATGGACGGAGTGAGAATAGATAAGTATTTATGGGCGATCAGGGCGTTCAAGACGCGCTCTGAGGCGACTGACGCCTGTAACGGCGGCAAGGTAAAGATAGCCGGAGCCAACTGCAAGCCTTCGCGGCCGCTGAAGATAGGGGAGGTGATAGAGGTAAGGAAGGGAATGGCCGTGTTTACATATAAGGTCCTGGCGTTTCTGGAGAAACGCGTCGGCGCCGCAGCTGTGCCGGACTACGCCGAAAACCTCACCCCGCAGAGCGAGCTTGACAAGCTCCGCGCCCCCGTCGAAACGTTCTTCGTCCGGCGTGACCGCGGCGCCGGCCGCCCTACGAAAAAAGAGCGCCGAACTATCGACGCCCTTTGGGATTCGTTTGATCCGGAAGAGGAATAATTACTTGCCGAAATATCTCTTGAGAAGGCCCCTGAAGCCTGATCCATGGCGGGCTTCGTCCTTAGCCATTTCGTGAACCGTGTCGTGGATCGCGTCGTAGCCGAGTTTCTTGGCCTTGACGGCGGTGGCGAGCTTGCCCTCGCAGGCGCCGGCCTCTGCCTCTGCCCTCTTCTCGAGATTGGTCTTGGTGTCCCAGACTATCTCGCCTAGAAGCTCTGCAAACTTGGCGGCGTGTTCGGCCTCTTCAAAAGCGTAGCGCTTGAAGGCTTCTGCGATCTCGGGATAACCCTCGCGGTCTGCCTGGCGGCTCATCGCGAGGTACATTCCAACTTCGGAACATTCTCCTCTGAAGTCGTTGCGCAGCGCTTCCATTATCTCTGCATCCTCTACCTGACCGTCTCCGAGTTTGTGTTCGCAGGCAAACTTTTCGCTTTGCTCCACTACCTCTACGAATTTATCTGATTTGGCATGGCACAGGGGGCATTCTGCGGGGGGATTTTCGCCTTCGTAGACGTATCCGCAAACGAGGCATCTGAATTTCTTCTTCATAATTATGTGATTTGTTTAAAATTGAATATTTCTAAATTCAAAGATACGAAACTATTTCGTGTCGAGCAATAGGGCATAGCGAACTTTTTCCGCTGCCTCAGGGCCTTTGACTGCCTTGAGGATTTCCAAACCGAACGCTACTGCATGGCCTGCGCTGCGGCCGGTGATGATGCGGCCCGACTTTACTGCAGGGGCATTGACGAACTTGGCGCCTTTTGCTATCAGGGCATCCTGAAAACCGTCGAAGCAGGTAAATTCGACTCCGGCGAGATCTTCGAGCTGGCTGATGACGAGGCCGGGGGCCGCGCAGATTGCGGCGAGCGAGCCGCCTGCGGCGTAGTGCTCGCGCATCGCGCGAATCAGGGCCTCGCAGCCCGCGAGGTTCTTCGAGCCGGGCATCCCTCCGGGGAAGATCATTACATCTTCAGGACAGGTACCTGAATGGTCTTCATCGAAGTCGGCAAGATAGGCTTCAGGCCCTACCGTAACACCGTGCGAAGACACTACGAACGGGTCTTCTCCTATACTTACCAGACAGACGTCCAGTCCCGCTCTTCTCAGGACGTCATTTACTGCGAGAGCCTCGATATCTTCGAAGCCGTCTGCAAGAAAAATATTGATTCCTTTCATATCTTCAAATATACAAAACTAACTTGTACCTTTTATGGTCTCGACCATATTAGTAGTGGCTATTTTTATTATTTCGAGCCGGAAACGGTCAATTATTATCAGGTCTTGGAGCCATTCATTACTTTCAGTGGTTTTGTAACTATAGTCTATAATCAATGTACTACCGCTAATTCCAAGCAAAGTTGCTTTGCTTTCCAGAATTAGTTTGTCTTTGCTGGATAATAACTGAATGGGCACTCTAAACTCATTGATTACTTTACTCTCAGTTCTCTTAATATGAATGCCATCTTTGTTTGCAGATATATGTACGCATGAATGATTAATTACCTCATTCTTGGGAGCGGGTAGTATGATTTCCTCTATTGAAAACGGTGATTTAATGGTCCATTTTAGAAGGTTCTCAGACTCGACTGAACAAGTAATAATAGTCGAGCTATCTTGGCTCGTCAATGACATTGTTACATCTATATTACTCTCATTTCTCCCGTGATGATAAGCTTTGTCACGCTTACCTTTACAACAAATGCAGAGTATCAAAACAATTGTGAGGCATAGGGTGAGATTAGTTTTCATGGCAATTGATGAAATCGTTTGTAGTCCTTAATCGTTGCATTGACATACTCCTCATCATCACCATCCAACAACGTATAAAAATCAAAAATGGTAAACTTTCCTTTCTCAATAATAATCAGATACTCGTAGCCACAGTCTTGATCATCAAAGATGAGAGAATAGAGTAGTATGACTGTTTGATCGTTGATGCCTATTGGAATAATAGACTCAGTGCAGTCATCGAATCTCACAGGCACTTTACTGACCGTTAAACGCTTCAGAAAGTTGTGAGATATAGGGTAGGGGTTAGAATACAAACCATCTGTTACATTGATTACTATTCCTTCTTCCTCTTTCAGGTGGCAAACTGAAACCGTCCTATTGTTCCATGTATAAGAAATACTAAGCTCACTCCCACTATTAATATCTGTCTCGGCTGTCGGTTGGAATAGCTGATAATCGGCATAATATCCATCACCTTTGATTCGAAGTGTTATTCCATCATTAGTGATAGTTCGGTAGAATACAAGGTTCCCTGAAAGCCCCAAAACGCTTCCGCCAAGATTTAGGGGAACGAGAAGGGCAATGATAAAGCACAGAATACACCTTTTCATAATTACTGGTTCACTTTATTTTTTACTATTTCTTGCGGGACGTGGGGCATCACGTCGGTAATAATTGCCGGCTCTAACGTGTCGAAAAGATGAAGGTGATTATCAACTAGTTCGAAATATATTTTAGTTGAACGAATAAAAGCCTCAGCGTTACTTCTGTCAAATATAGGAAATATTGAGTATTTTTGTACGATTAACGTTATGGAAGAGAAGAAGCTGTATCCGTTGAGGTTCCTCCCTCTGGAAGATAATTACAAATGGGGTCGCGAAGATTTCAAGGTCGCAGACCTGGGTTACCGAGATACCGTAATCGCAGACGGCTGGCTGGCAGCGAATGCGCTCAGCGAGGTGATGGACACGTATATGGACAGGGTCGTCGGAGACCACGTCTTCGCCTCGTACGGCCGCCTGTTTCCGGTGCAGCTTAAAGCCATCAAATGCGAGGGCAAGATGCCCCTTCGGGTCCATCCGGACGACGAAATCGCCTCCCAGCGTTATGATTCGCTCGGCCGCGAGAAGCTATGGTACATAGCCAAGGCGGCCCCGGACGCCCGTCTGTGTCTCGGCTGGTCCCGCGCTATCGATGCTTCCGAGCTGATCGGCGGCATTGGGAGCGGCGCGCTCGATTCGGTCGTGAACACGGTCCCAGTCAAGGCTGGCGACTGCTTCCTTATTGGGCCTGGCACTGTCCATGGAGCCACGGGCTCGCTAGAGATAGTCGAGGTCTCGCAATCGTCCGCCCTCGATTTCTGCGTCTATCCGTGGGGCCAGGAACTTGGGGAAGAGGAGTTCGACCCCGCTTTCAGCGTAATAGACGCGCTGGATTTCATCGACTATGGGCCGTATAAGGCTCCCGATGCTCCTTCGGCCGGCCCCCGCGATGGAATGAAGTTCCTCGCCGACCTGCCGCAGTTTACGGTAAGGAAGATGGATCTTCGCGATCCGCTCCACATCACCGGAGGCGATCATAACTCGTACGCAATCTACCATTGCCTCTACGGGAAGGCGGTAGTAAAGGTGGATTTGCTTGAATATAAGCTAGAAGCAGGGCAGACCCTTCTGGTCCCCGCAGAGGTAGACGATTTCATCCTCGCGCCCCTGGCGCAGACTACCTCCGTGATGGAAATTATGACCGAGTACAAGCCCGAAACGGACTCATATATAAACCCTGATGCCGAGGCTAAAGTGCCTGGAGAGGAAGACGATGAATAGAGACCGGATATCGCAGATGTTTTTGATATCTGGTCAGCCTTCAGCTATTGGAATACTCAAGATTAGGTCTTCTATGTTTAAATTAATACATCCCATCATACTTGCTTCAATAATTGTGACTTGTCTTTCTGCGTGTGAAGGGGAGAAGGAATGGGAGCCATGTATTATTTACACATATTCTATTGTGGATTCTCTTTCCACAGATGCCTCTATAACCTGCTCCTTCTCTTCTTCAGAATACGATAAGTGTACAATCTTGTTGAAACCACTTGAATCATATACTTATTATCACGGGAGGATGGATAATTACGTTGAACCAGGGAAGATTCCTGTTTATTCTGCGGATACTCTTTCCATATTTGTGCAGAATAGACCCGTTATTGAATTTACGTCCCGTGAAGAGCATTTTCCATTATGGAAGTTTGCGCCGGATAATACTGCAGTGTTTGTGATCGATGAGCGATTATGGGAATAGCTCTAATAATAACCAATGTCGATGAATAGAGAAAACGATTTCAGCCGCCTGGAGCTGAATCTCCAGGGTTGCCTCGCGAACTACAGTTATTTCCGCGGGCTGCTTGAGCCGGCTACGAAACTGCTGGTGCTCGTGAAAGCGAATGCCTATGGCCACGGCGCAGTCGAGTTCGCTTCGATGATGCAGCAGGCCGGTGCCGACTATCTGGCAGTAGCCCTGCCCGTAGAAGGAGTAGAACTCAGGCAGGCCGGTATCTCGCTGCCGATTCTGGTCCTTACGGCAGGAACCGACTTTTTCGAGGAGATCATCGACAACCGCCTCGAGCCCGGGATCCCGAATCTGGATACACTCAAGGCATTTGTAGAGAAATTGCGTTCCCGCCGCATAAACGGATACCCTATCCATATCAAACTCGACACTGGTATGCATCGTCTGGGCTTTATGCCGGCGGAGCTGCCAGCTCTGATGGATTTCCTGAAAACCTGCCCGGAAGTAAAAGTCAAGTCTATATACTCTCATCTGGCCGTTTCGGAAGATTCCGCTCAGGACGAATTCACCGAAAGTCAGGCTAAGATGTTTACCGACGGCGCTCAGGCCCTTACGGATTCGCTGGGCTACAAGCCTATGTGGCATCTTCTGAACAGCGCAGGAATCGAGCGCTTCCCGCAGTATCAGTTCGATATGGTCCGCCTTGGAATCGGAATCTACGGCATTTCGGCTCTGCCAGGGGTTAAGCTGACCCCGGTCGCTTCGTTGAAGGTCAAGGTCCTTCAGGTAAAGACTCTTTCGGCACAGGACGGCTCCGTCGGCTACGGCCGCAAAGGTAAGATCCCTGCCGAAGGGATGCAGATCGCGACTATCCCGGTCGGCTATGCGGACGGCCTGGACAGGCATCTGGGCTGCGGTGCAGCCTCGTTCAGCGTAGGCGGCAAGCGCGCTAAGACCGTCGGTAATATCTGTATGGACATGTGTATGATAGACGTCACCGGCCTCGGAGTTAGGGTGGGCGATACGGTAACTATTTTCGGCGAAGACCCTACGGTCGAAGAATTGGCGCAGATCCTCGGGACTATCCCTTACGAGATCCTTACTTCCGTTCCCCGAAGAATCGAGAGAATCGTGAAGCGCTAGTGTTTTTTATTATCTTTGTAATCTATGGACAGCATAACTCTCGAATACAATACTCAGCGTGAGCCGCTGAGGCTCAGCGAATACGGACGCAATATACTGAAGATGGTGGAGCAGCTGCGCGAGATCCCGGACAAGGCGAAGCGCAGCGAGCAGGCTCGCGCAGTCGTAAAGTCGATGGAGGTTCTCAACCCTCAGGTCCGTCAGCAGGAAAACTGGGAACAGAAGCTCTGGGATCACCTCTATATCATCGCAGGCTTCGACCTGGATATAGATTCTCCGTATCCCTGCCCTGTTAAGGAAGATTTCGAGACTAAGCCGGTTCCGCTTCCTATGAAGGAGACAAAGATCCGCGCTACACACTACGGACGCAATATAGAGAAGATACTAGACCTGCTGGCCGAGGAGCCGGACGGCGAGGTCAAAACCCAGATGATACGTTCGCTGGCAATCTATATGCGTCAGCAGTATCTGATCTGGAATAAAGACAGTGTATCGGACGAGACTATCTTCTCCGATATTGAAAAACTCTCCGAATACAAGATCAAAGTACCCGAGGGAATCACCCTCGGAAAGGTCTCCGAGAATGCCGACTTCAGCCGTCCCGGCATCGGCAATCAGGCCGGCACGAGTAAGAACAACAAGCGTAAAGGCGGAAAGAAGAACAGACGCAGATGAAATTCCCCCGACTAAGACTGGAACCCGAAAAGAAAGAAGCGCTCGCGAAGCTCACAGGCCTCGTGATAGCCGTTTTTGCTGTCTTCACCCTTATCTCGATAGTTTCATATCTCATCCACTGGAGAGCGGATATGACGGCAGATGCCCTGCGCAATGCCGCCGGCTCGCTGGGATACCGCTTCGGCCGTTTCCTCGTGTGTGATTGCTTCGGCCTTGGCAGCCTCGCAATTCTGGTCATCCTGACCGCCCTTTCGATAAGGCTGGTCTTCCATAAATGGAACTATTCGCTCTTGAAGACGACGGTGATGACGCTGGGCGACGCTTTCGTGGCCGCGCTGGTCCTCGCCTTCATCGGCAGGCTGGCGGGCGCTCAGACGCTTTTCGGCGGAGGCCTCGGCGGCCACTGCGGCTCTCTGATCGTGGGCTGGGGAATCTCGGCTATGGGCGTTCTGGTTACCGGCCTCGTACTCGCGGTCCTGGTGGTAGGGGTGGCGCTGCTCAGCAGCCCGCGCTTCGTCCACTGGCTTGGAACGATAGGGACTAAGGAAGAAGGCGCAGGCTACATCGAGCCCGGTGCCGTGGACCTCGGCGTTCAGACAGACCCGAATCCCGCATCGGTCGTAGTTGAGACCGAACCGGAACCCGTCATAGCCGACTCCGATCGGCCATCTAAGACCCCCGATCAGGTCGGGGGTGACGACTCCGATCGGCCATCTAAGGCCCCCGATCAGGTCGGGGGTGACGACTCCGACGAGACCGAAGCCGAAGGCGAGGTCGAACTGGAAGTCATCGAAGATGAGGGATTGGAAACCGATGTCCACAAAGAACTTCCGCGTATCGACAACCGTCTCGACATGCCCTACGGTCTTCCGAACTTCAAGTTCCCGCCGCTCGAACTGCTTGAGACCTACGAAGACGGAAAACACGTCATGTCCTCCGAGGAGCTCGGACGAAACAAGAATCAGATTATCGCGACCCTGCGAAACTATAAGATTGAGATTACCGACATAAAGGCCGTCGTAGGTCCTACGGTTACCTTGTACAAGGTTACCCCCGCTCCCGGAATCAAGATTTCGGCTATCAAGAACCTGCAGGACGATATAGCGATGGCTATGAATGCCAAGGGAGTCCGTGTTGTGACCCTTCAGGACTCTGTAGGTATCGAGGTCGCGAATGACTCTCCTTCGATCGTGCCTCTGCGCGGTCTTCTGAACGACGACAATTTCCGCAACACGAAGTTCGACCTGCCCGTGGCCCTGGGCTATACCATCACCCAGCAGGTGAAGGTCGTGGACCTCGCGAAGGCGCCTCACCTCCTCGTGGCAGGTGCTACCCAGCAGGGTAAGTCAGTTTGCTTGAACGTTATCATCGGCTCGCTCCTTTACTCGAAACACCCTTCGGAGCTGAAGCTTGTCTTCATCGACCCTAAGATGGTCGAGTTCACGGCCTACAACCAGCTCCTGAAGCACTACCTCGCCGTCTTGCCTGACGCTGAAGACGAGGAGGCCGAGAAAGCCCACGCCATCGTCAAGACCGCCAAAGACGCGGAGAAGGTGCTGCGCTCTCTCTGTATCGAGATGGACGACCGCTATATCCTCATGGCGAAGGCCGGAGTTAACAAGCTGACGGACTACAACAACAAGTTCAAGGACCGCAAGCTCAACCCCGAACATGGCCACCGCTACCTCCCGTATCTCGTGACCATCGTCGATGAGTACGCAGACCTTACGATGACCACCGGCGCGTCGCCCGAGGCGAAGGCGGCCAGCCGCAGTATCACTAACAGCATCATCCGCCTCGCCCAGAAAGGACGCGCCGCCGGTCTCCATGTCATTCTTGCGACCCAGCGTCCTTCGGTAGACGTTATCAGCGGTATCATCAAGAGCAACTTCCCGATGAGGATCGCGTTCCGCACCTCTTCCCGCATCGACTCCCAGACCATCATCGACGCTCCGGGAGCGGAGAAGTTGATCGGCCGCGGCGACATGCTCTTCTCGGCCGGAATCGAGAACGAACGTATCCAGTGCGGTCTCATCGAGAGCGAGGAAGTCCGCCGTGTGACCGATTTCATCGGCGAGCAGACCAAATACGGCCAGAGCTACAATACTCCGTACTACCTGCCCATCCCTAAGGACGATACCGCAGGAGGCGAAGGCGGCGCAGTGGACGTCGGCGATCTGGACGAGCGCTTCGAAGAGGCGGCCAGGCTGGTCGTAACCTCGCAGAAGGCGTCGACCTCGTTCCTGCAGACTCGTCTGGCCATGGGCTTCGCGAAAGCCTCGCGAGTGATGAGCCAGCTCGAAGACGCCGGAATCATCGGCCCTCAGGACGGAGCGAAGCCGCGTGCGGTTTTGGTACCGGATTTGGATACGTTGGACCAGATGTTACACTGATTCAGATGAAAAGATTCTTCCTAACGGCAGTTGCAGCGCTCGCGACGCTTGTCTGTTTCGCTCAGAACAAGCAGCTCGATTCGTTTCTGGCTCAGGCCAAAGGCCACCGCGTCACGGCGAATTACGAGTATGTGGTAGCAGGGCTGCCAGACGTTGTCGTCGAGGGCTCGGCCGTGATCCAGGACAACTGCTTCAGGATGGACGGCGCGGGAATCCTGATCCTCTGCGACGCCGTCAACATCTGGACCCTCGACCTCGACGGGAAAGAAGCCTATATCGAGAAGGCTGGCCCGATGGACTATATGAAGTACATGAGCGAGCTCACCCTCGAAGACAATGGCTGGCTCTCCGGTCTGTACAACGAGCCCATCTCCGGTAACTTGATTCCTTTCACCATCAAGGACATTCAGTTCCTGCCTCCGAGCGGAGACATGTCGGTCTTCAGCCCCGACGAAGATCTTTTCTCCGGGGAGTGGATAATCACTGATCTTAGATAAGCGGAACTTACCTCCTCTTCGCCGTTGCGAGATAATAGAGGAGCGTCGCCAGCGAACCGATGGCGGCGATGACGTAGGTGTAGGCGGCCCATTTCAGGGCGTCCTTCGCCATGGGCGTAGTTTCGAAATTGGTAACTCCCGAATGATCCAGCCACTCTATCGCGCGGGCGCTGGCGTTGATTTCGACAGGGAGGGTGACAAACGAGAAGAGGGTAGTCATCGCGAACAGGGCTATTCCAACCCAAAGGACCATGGGAGTAAGCTCGATAAGCAGCATTCCGATAATCAGGACCCAGCTTACCGTCAGATTGCAGAAGTTCACGACCGGGACGAGGGCGCTGCGCATCTTAAGCGGAGCATAGCCGGTTGCGTGCTGGATCGCATGGCCGGTTTCGTGGGCAGCAATCGCCTCCGCCGCCAGGCTGCGTGTGTCGAACACGTCCGAACTGAGGTTGATGGTTTTTGTCGCCGGGTTATAATGATCGGTTAGAAAACCGTCTACGCGCTGGACTGTAACGTCTGTTATGCCGTGGTCCTGGAGCATCTTCAGGGCCGTTTCTTTTCCCGTCATGAGCCCGGGAATCTGGGAATATCTCTCAAACTTCGAATTAAGCACGGCCTGGATGATCGCGCTGGCGATCATCACCGCTATAAGAATGATCCAAATAGTCATAACACACAAAAGTACTGATTATTTATTATCTTTGGTAATTGGAAACTAACAAAGACAAATAATATGAACAAACCTGCAAAATCAACATTCATTGCTCTGACGGTTACGACCCTCGCTATTATTGTGATGGCTTCTTGCTGTACTACCATCGATTCCGCTTCGGTGGGTATCCGTTTCAAGAAATGGAGCGCCAACGAAAACCTCAAGGGCGGTGTCGAGGGAACCTGCCGCGGATGGGTGTGGTTCAATCCTATCACCGAGCGTATTTTCGAATACCCCACCTACATCCAGCGTGTGACTTATGATCCGTTTACAGTTAACCCCAAGGATGCGGCTATCTTCTCGATGACCCCGACCCTGGCCTATCAGATCGACGAGTCGAAGGCTACCGATATCTTCATCAAATATCGAAAACCGGTCCGGGAGCTGGAGATGGGCTATATCAAAACGTGTATCTTCGAAGCCTACCGTACCTGCGCGAATAACTATACCTCGGACGAGCTGATGGCTAACCGCGCTCGCTTCGAGACCGAGGTCCGCGCCAGGCTGGACGAATCGATGAACCAGGAAGGCTTCATCGTCCGCGAGTTTACTACCAAGATCGATCCGCCGGCATCTCTTACCGCAGCTATCAACGCGAAGAACGAAGCCGTTCAGAACGCTCTGAAGGCCGAGAATAAAGTTAAGGAAGCCGAGGCCGAAGCTAAGATCGAGATCGCTAAGGCCGAGGGTGAAGCTAAGGCTCTTAAGATCAAAGGAGACGGCGAGGCCTACTACAACCGCGTTGTTTCCGCTTCGCTCAACAAACTCCTCGTGGAGCAGTACGCTATCGAGAAGTGGGACGGTAAGCTCCCTACCTACAATGGCGGCGGCGCCCTTCCTTTCATAGACATCCAGAAGTAACGAGGTGGACTGCCTGGTCGCCGGACATCGTTTCAGAATCCTGATCCCTGAGAATCAAACGCTCAGGCTGGATAACTACGCCCCGTTCGCCGTTGAGGCGGAGGGGGAGCCGCTGTTCAGCCTGGAGCTCGCCGCCGGGCCTACGCCAGAGCAGGAGGGGGCCGAGCTCGTTATCGATCAGGGAGCGGAGCCGGGCGAGACCGTACTTTCGCTCTGGCGCTCTGGCGGCGGCTGGCTGGTTCGAATGGCCCCATCACCTGGGCGCCCCACGTCGGGCGTGCTTTTCCTCGACATGGACTTTACATACGGCCGGCTTTATGCCCTTCGCCCCTCCGAGGCCGAGTTCGCGCTGAATAACTCGCTGATGCTGCAGTATGCGTTCGCGACCGCGACCCTCGGGACCCTCGAGATGCACGCGTCGACCGTGGTCAAAGACGGGCGGGCCTACCTATTCCTCGCGAAGAGCGGGACGGGGAAGAGCACGCATAGCCGGATGTGGATGCAGGCGATTCCGGGGACTCACCTCATGAACGACGACAATCCCGTGGTCCGCTGCTGGCCAGACGGCCGGGTCGTGGCCTACGGTACGCCGTGGAGCGGGAAAACGCCGTGCTACCGGAATGAATCGTTCCCCGTGGGGGCGTTCGTCCGGATCGAGCGGGCTCCGGAGAATCGGCTGGAACGGCTGTCGGTCGTGGAGGCGTATGCGAGCCTTTATTCGT
>CAJOJC010000029.1:18162-22927 GCA_905234775.1 uncultured Bacteroidales bacterium
CAGGGCGCGCCCTCGTTCGCGATGCACTGCCTGCCGGACGAAGATGCTGCCCGCGTTTGTTTTAACGGTATCACGGCGCTATGAACATGACCTTTCCCAACGAAGTGCTGCTGCCCGAGGTCTCCGATCTTCTGGCCCATGGCAGCGAGGTCGAAATCCGCACCAAGGGCTCGAGCATGCTCCCGTTCATCGTGGGCGAGCGCGACAGCGTCAGGCTCAAAGCTTTCCCCTCGTATGAGGTCGGGGACGCGGTGCTGGCCGAGGTCGCCCGCGGGCGCTTCGTGCTCCATCGCATAGTGAAAATCGACGGAGATTCAGTAACTTTGAAGGGCGACGGCAACCTGGTCGGGACCGAGCATTGCTCTTTGGCCTCCGTTAAGGGTAAAGCGGTCGCTGTTGTACGCCCGGGCGGCAAGGTTCGAGACTTCGCTGGCCCGCGGGCGTTAAGGCGCGCCCGCCGCTGGAACGCCCTGCCGTACTTTGTGAGAAGATATTATCTGGCTATACTTAGACGATTGATATGAAAGTAGTAGAAGGATTCAGGCTGAGGGAAATATGTGGGGAATTCATAATTGTTCCCGAGAGTACCGAGCTGGTGAATTTTAATAAAATGATCCATCTGAATGCTACCGCAGCTTATTTGTGGGAGCAGGTAAGCGGTATGAAAGAGTTCACTGTAGAGACTCTGGTTGGCCTGCTTACAGATAAATACGATGTCTCCCAGGAGACAGCGTCGAAGGATGCGGCGGCTATAGCCGACAAATGGGTCGAAATAGGTATCGCTGCTCGATGAAAGATTTCGGACCATGCCTTAAGGGAGTCTGGAGGCTGCTCCGGACCGTGCGTTGGAAAGTGCTGCTGAGCGCTTTCCTCCAGACGGTCGCGGCTGCGGCTTCTCTCGCTTTTGTGTGGTTCAGTAAGAGGGTAGTCGATATTGCCACCGGCCTAACGGAAGGCGATCTTGGCCTCGGTATCGGGCTGCTGATAGGGATCATGGTCCTTCAGGTGCTGACCCGTATTTTCGTGAAGTACTACGAAGGCCGCATCACTATCCTGGCAAAGAATAAGATACGTTCGGACGTATTCGAGAAGGCCCTTCGCAGTACCTGGACCGGTAAGGATAAGTTCCACAGCGCCGATATGGCTAACAGGATGGAGGAAGATATCCGGGTCATTACGGAGTTCATCTGCTGCGATATTCCTACGGCGTTCGTTACAGTCGTCCAGATGATCGCGGCGGTGGTGATGCTGTTCATTTTCTCGTCTTCTCTGGCATGGATACTTATCTGGATCATGCCTGTCGCCGTGGTCGGTGCCCGCCTGTATTTCCGCAGAATGCGCGCGCTGACTACCGAGATCCGCACCATCGACGGCCGAATTAACGGACACCTGCAGGAGACGCTGCAACACCGCGTGCTGGTGAAAACTCTGGGAAGCATCGGAGCTTCGGAAGATGAGCTGTCCGAGCTTCAGGAGCTTGAGCGCTCGCGAACGGTTTCCCGTCTGGGCTATTCTGCGCTTTCCCGCGGCTTCATGTCCGTCGGCTTCTCCGCAGGTTACCTTGTCGCATTCATCTGGGGCGTCCTTGGCCTTCGCGACGGTTCGGTCACCTATGGTTTGATGGTCGCTTTCCTCCAGATGGTGGGTCAGGTCCAGCGACCCGTCGCCAATCTTGCGCTGTATATCCCGGCATTTATTAGGTCGCTGTCTTCCGAGGAGCGCTTACTTGAGATAGGCGAATTGCCCCAGGAAGGTTTGTATGACGATGTCATGCTAGATGGAGCTCCGGGAGTCCGCGTCACAGATTTGACTTTTGCGTATGAAGGGCGAGTGGAACCGGTGCTGTCTGGTTTGAACTTCGATTTCCTTGCCGGCAAGATGACCGTGATTGTTGGCCCTACGGGCGAAGGGAAGAGTACCTTAGCCCAATTGCTTCTGGCTTTGCTGGAGCAGTATTATCCTGACAAATGCGAAGTGATTCGTCCGCAGATGGGGCGCCCCAATCAGGTCGTTTTGTCTGTGTCTTCCTTGGAAGAAGCGGAGGAGCAGATACAAAGCTGCGCAAATTATGCTCCTGAAAGCATTAGCGTCTCCTTTGACGAGGAAAGTACAATAGAAGACCTGCTTGGATTTGAAGAGAAATATGCTGTCCATGAGGACAAGTCAGGCGCAGAGCTTCGGTTTGCTTCGATGATGAATACAGGAAATACCTTCTGTTATTCGCTCTCGCATGATTCAGAAAGGACATTTGTACTCAGATTCCTCTCATATTCTGTGGGGTACTTGGCTTATCTTGATATGCAGACTTGGCTGCGATGCTTCTCGGACGAGGCATTTAGCCAGCGTATCCAGGAGTTCTGGACCGTCAATATACTTCCTCTTCAGGGCGCTGAGAAGGATGATTATACGAAAGCCAGGGAGGCGATGCAGCTTCTCTGTGATAATGCTTCCTATGACTGGGAGGAGCGGGATTCCATTGTAAATGGCCAGGGTAGCTTTAGGCCAGAAGCTCATTCTTTGAGCGGTTTCCTCAGCTCTGGAAAGATCGTATGCGACGGCTACGCAAAAGCCTATCAGTGGATCCTAAAATGTATGGGTATAGATTGCCTCTTGGTTTATGGGAAGTCTATGCCGTCAGAGGAAGGACATGCTTGGAATAAGGTTAAAATCGGGGAGAACTGGTTTAATGCGGATGTATGCTGGAGAGATACCGGATCTGGCGATATGTACTTTTTGAAAAGCGACGACTTCTTTCAGAACAATTGGCACCAGTATCGCGATACTTATGTTCTGACGAGCTTTGCGAGTCTCTCCAGCTACTCACTGTGGTGAGGTGGTACCATGATCCAAGCCAAGAGTGCCGGCATCAAAACCGCCAATGGTCGTCCCAGTTTAATGGTATGGATTCGCGAATTGATTCCGATGCTGCTGATTGTTTATTTCGTGTTTGGCATATGTTTCCGGTTGGTTATTGTTTGTGGAGATTCGATGAATCCTACTCTTGATGACGGGGCGATCGTCGTCGCACAGAAAATCTTCTACCAGCCAAAACGAGGAGATATTATAGTCTGTTATCCCCCTTCATACGGAAAGACAATAATTAAAAGGGTAATCGCTGTTGAAGGAGATGTCCTTGACTTTGACGCAGAGAGAAAGATGATTCTCCTAAACGGGCTGCCTATTCAAGAGACATATATCAATGAACAGATGGAAACTTCCAATTTCCCGCAGGAACAGATTCATGTAGAAAGCGGCCATGTGTTCGTCATGGGAGACAATCGAAATCATAGCCTTGACAGTCGCAACGCTGAGATCGGACAGATTTCTGATTCGGAAATTATAGGAGGGGTGATAGTTCGTATTATTTGATAGGATGATAGGTACAACATCACAAAAAAGACACCCAATGGATATTATGCCTCCGGTCTGTTCATGAATGCAGGCCGGTTTTTTCTACAACGGAAAGCAGCTTGGTAAGCCAGAGCTGCGGCACAGATTTCACATTTTAGAAGGGCCTTATGGAACGAGGTTCGCTCAGCAGAAAAGCGCTCCCACTTAATTCTTTAAGGGAGCGCTTTTTGCTGCTTGTCTAAAGTGATAATGAGATTTCAGGTTAGTACCAGTAGAAGAGGAGCCCACCAAGCTCTTCAATGCGTTCGGTGATTCGACAAACCAGTGTATATAGGTTGCCTTTTTGCCCATTAAATGCGCGTACTCTTCTCTCCAATTCTTCATCCATGAATGGAACCACGAAGCTATATGCAAAGTTTGGAACGTATTGACCGGTATATTCAACGTAAACAGGGAGCTCGCCTCTTGCTATTTCATCCTGCTTGTCATAAGCGTGCCTCCCCAAAAAGGCGTGACCGTGATACCGATAAAATGCAGCCAATTGCTTGCGGTTCAGATCATTGTAAGAGCAGTCCGCTTCTCTGATGGCATCATATCCTCCAGCCTTGAGGACATATTCGACTTGTTCCTGCAATAGCCTGGTAAGGATGGCACCCTCGCCTATTTGCTTTGAGCGTAAGCAGGATTGTCCTGTGATATCATTGCAGAATTGATCGTTTTGTTCTTTTGCCCCCATAGTATACTCAATTCTCCTTGCTAATTTGATTCGTGAGATTACTCCGGTTCACTTGATGCTTATCGAAATCCGGATCTGTTGGATCCGTTCCAAAAGTTTCCCTGAATAGCGTTAAATACCTTTTAGATGCTGCGTCGATCAAAGGACCTCCAGCTCTGAGCGAGGTGATAGACCATAAAATCATCTCCTCCTCCGGAACACAATAGGCGCTGCTGTAAATGGCATTTCCGTCATACTGAGGTCGGGGTTCGTTCATAATAGAATGCAGTTCCTTCACGGTCATAGCCTTTTGAATTAACTCCATCCTTTTGACAAACACAATATGTACAAGGTCGTTTCGTATTCCCTCGTCACGATAGAGTTTTATCCTTGCAAGTGTGTTGCAGACTGCTTTTTCACGAGCTTTAGACATGGGAATGGAGTCAGTTTCTTTGCTGGCTAAAGCGAGTATGGCCTCTGCACACTCGAAAGCGGAGTCCGCTGCCGGTTCGTTAAAAAACATCTCATACCTCCATAATCAGTATCAAGCGTTGATTTTTACCCGAAATATTTGGTGAAAAACTAACAGGCACTCCTACAAAATACGTAAGAATGCCTGCAAAATAATAGATTCTTTATAGAGTTTCGAACCATGGTTGGCTCGATTATTCAGTTCTTCATTTCCTGGGATGACTATAT
>CAJOJC010000030.1:0-6525 GCA_905234775.1 uncultured Bacteroidales bacterium
AGTCAGCGAGTTCTAGGACCTCGCCGCCGAAAAGCCGGAGGGCTTTATGCAGGAATACCGCAGCGGCTGTTTCCTCACCGGCAGGGAGATCACCTTCTCGGACGGCAGGGAGGAATATAAAGGAACTGTGGCGGGCGTCGGCGACTGCTGCGAGCTGATCCTCGATACCGCTGACGGGCGGCTTACCTTCGCACACGGTGAGATCTTACATTTTTGAAAGGGGCAGATCAGCATGAAATACATTCTTTCACTTGACCAGGGGACAACTTCATCAAGGGCAGTGCTTTTCGACGAGCAGCAGAGGGTCACAGCCATCTCCCAGCGGGAATTCGCCCAGTATTACCCAAAGGAGGGCTGGGTGGAGCACAACCCCATGGAGATATGGTCGTCGCAGTACTCGGTGGTGACTGAGGCTGTGGCAAAAAGCGGCATCAACCCCTCTGACATCGCGGCGGTTGGCATCACCAACCAGCGCGAGACCACCATAGTCTGGGAGAAGGCAACGGGCAAGCCATCGTTTGGCAGTGCCGCCGCACCGCGCCACTTATCGAGAAGCTGAAAGCCGAAGGACTGTCGGACATGATACGTGAAAAGACCGGACTTGTGCCTGACGCTTATTTTTCTGCTACAAAGCTGCGCTGGATACTTGATAACGTGGAGGGCGCACGTACTCAGGCGGAAAGGGGAGAGCTTCTTTTCGGGACGGTGGACACCTGGCTCATCTGGAAGCTGACGGGCGGTAAGACCCACGCCATTGACCGCACCAACGCCTCCCGCACCATGCTCTACAACATCAACACCTGCGAATGGGACGAGGAGCTGTTGGAGCTCTTCGATATCCCTCGTTCCATGCTGCCTGAGGTCAAGAGCTCTAGCGAAGTTTATGGGTATACACATGCCCGCATCTTCTCATTCGACGTCCCCATCGCCGGTATCGCGGGCGATCAGCAGGCCGCTCTCTTCGGCCAGATGTGCACCCGTCCGGGCGATGTCAAGAACACCTACGGAACCGGCTGCTTCCTGCTCATGAACACGGGCGAGCAGGCCATCACTTCGAAGAACAACCTCCTCACCACCATCGCGTGGAAGATCGGAGATACGGTAAACTACGCGCTCGAAGGATCGATCTTCGTGGGCGGCAGCGTGGTCCAGTGGCTGCGCGACGGCCTGAAGGTGATCGGCTCCAGCTCAGAGTCGGAAGCCCTTGCGACCAGCGTGCCGGACAACGCAGGCGTCTACTTCGTCCCTGCCCTCACCGGACTCGGCGCTCCCCATTGGGATCCGTTCGCCAAAGGCACGATCACGGGTATCACCCGCGGAACCACGGTCGGCCATATCGTGCGCGCGGCGCTCGAGGGCATCGCGTTCCAGACGATGGACATCGTCGGAGCGATGCGCTCTGACGCTTCCGTCAGCCTCGGCGACCTCAAGGTCGACGGCGGAGCGTCGCGCAACGACTTCCTGATGCAGTTCCAGGCAGACGTCCTCGAAACGAATGTCGTGCGACCGACCTGCGTGGAAACTACCGCTAAGGGAGCGGCCTACCTCGCCGGACTAGCAACCGGATTCTGGGGCAGCATAGATGAAATTAAAGCCCAGTGGGAAATAGATAAGACCTTCAAGCCCGAGCTTCCGGAGGCGCAGGTAAAAGAGCTGCGCGAGGGCTGGGCAGATGCAGTAAAACGTTCATTATCAAAGGAATAAACTATGTGGCATAATTGTGTACTCGAGTTCCTCGGAACTCTCATTCTGGTTCTTATGGGAGACGGCGTCTGCGCCGCAACTACTCTCAAAGGATGTAAAGCTAAGGGCGCCGGTTGGGTCGTCATCGCCTTCGGCTGGGGTCTCGCTGTAATGTGCGGCGTTTTCGTAGCCCACGACTCCGGAGCACACCTCAATCCGGCCGTCAGCCTGGGCCTCGCCCTCGCCGGCCAGTTTGCATGGAGCAGCTTCATTCCCTATGTCATAGTGCTCGGCGGTTTCTGCGGCGCTTGCCTCGTATGGCTCTTCTACAAAGACCACTTCGACGCTACCGCAGACGAACCGGAGGCCGTTCTCGGCTGCTTCTGCACCGCTCCTGCTATCAGAAATAAGTGGAGTAATCTATTCAGCGAAATAATTGCTACCTTTGTACTTGTATTCCTGATATTCTGCGTGGGAACCTACAAGATCCCTACTCCCGGCGGAGTAAGCGCATGGCCCGTAACGATGATTATCGTTTCGATAGGTATGTCGCTCGGAGCGACAACCGGCTACGCGATGAACGCCGCCCGCGACCTTGCCCCACGTCTGGCGCACGCCCTGCTGCCCGTCAAGGGTAAGAAAGGCAGCGACTGGGAATATGCATGGATACCGGTCGTGGGCCCCCTCGCGGGCGCAGCGCTGGCCGCATTAGTGTACATTATAGTGTTTTAGAGTATGAACAAGATTTTCGAAAGGCAGTACGTCATACCTGCATACATCGTCACTACGATGTGGTATATGGTATGCGTAACCTTTATTCCCGAGCCGTGGTGCGCCATCTTCAAGGTTATTCCTATCGGTATCCTTATCGCAGCCCTTGCTGTTAGGCTCAAGGATGCTAAGGACCGCCAGACGCTTCTGCTCCCGATTATCGCCCTTTCCTTCTCGATGATAGGAGATGTATTCGGAGATATGAAGGTAGGAAGTTTCAAAGACGTAGCCATGCTCTGGCAGATGGCAGCCTTCCTACTGGCCCATGTTGTTTACATTGGCTCCTTCCTCCGCTTCATGTCCGCTCCCAGACCAAACGGTTTGACTAAGAGGGATGCATTCGGACGCCTTGGCTGCGTGCTGTTCATGGTCATGTTCCTGATGCTCCTGTGCGATACGGTGCTCCCGGTGCTCGAATCCCCCGTATTCCGTATCGGAGTCAGCGCATACATGGTAGTCATATCTGTAATGGTCTTCACTTCGATGATGCAAATGCGTAAACACGTCTGGCAGATCATCCTCGGAGCCTTGCTCTTCGCCCTTTCTGATGCGATCATAGCGTGGACGGCGTTCCTCCCCGCAACCGGAATTCCGCTGGCGGTAGAAGACACGCTCGTTTTCCTGACCTACTTCTCAGCGCAGATCCTGATAAACGTGGGATTGCTAAAGAAAGAATAAAGCCTATTTGGCGGACCGCCTTCGCGGTCCGTCTTTTTTTACCAGTCGGTTGATACGAATCTGGCGGACTTTGTCCTGAAGAAGGAGGACGAGTTTGTACTGTCCGTCGCGGCCGCCAGCCTTAAGGCTGAGGCGCTTGAACATCTCGTATGAGTTGGGGTACAGGACATTGGTCTGAGGCATCTTCAGACGCAGCGAATCACGCTTAGTCTTGTACTCCACGTTCATCTCCTTGAGGATATTATCTACGTGGATGGTGAAGTCCGAGGCCTGGTCCTTAGAGATCTCGTCGTCTGCAAACTCATAATAGAAGTCGTAGCAGGCGTTTTCGGGCGAGGCGAAGCCGATGAAGAAGTTGACCTTCATTCCGGTCTCTTCCTCGGTCTTGTGGACTGCGTCTATGAACTGCTTCTCGTAGAGTTTCTCTCCGGTGATGCTGACAATGCCGTTTATCTTCTGAACCATGTGGACCTTAGGGGTGGTTCCGTAGAAGCCGCCTACCTCCACGAGGTCATGCATATTGTAACGGTACAGTCCGGAATAGGTAGTGACATAGATGCAGTACCTGACGCCTTTCTTCAGCTCGTGCAAGCGATAGAAACGGGGTGATTCGCTATCCATATCGCTCTCTTCCACGAACTCATAGTAGTTCATATTCGGGAACAGAACGGTGTCTATAGTGTTATCCAGCACTATTCCGAAGCGACATTCCGAAGCAATGAAACCTAACTCCTGGTAGAAGGCTTTCTCAGGGATCATTTCAGCCACTTTGTCCGATGCAATCTTTGTGTTTCCGCACTTCCAGCTGCTGACGAACTCCAGATTCGGCCAGAAATCCTTGAACTGAGGTTCAGGATGCTCCTCAAGAACTTTGCGAAGGAAAGCAGCCCTCTTCGGATTAGGCTTAATGTAGTGGCTCAATTCCTCGCGTACGGCATCAGGAATCTCGTATTTGTCGGAGATGGTCCCCTTCTCTATATCCTCGATGAACTCCTCAAAATGCGAGGCAGCCGACTTTGCGAATTCGAGCATGGTCGAAGGATTGGCCGTAGCGAACATGGTCACGTCCTCGGCAACTCCGAGGCGCATCATAGTATAGTAACGCGCAGTGTAATCGGGAATGTCGTTTATGCAATCCGGGAAAGCATATTTCTTTCGGATCATGCCCGGAATCTTCTTTACCAGAAGACCAGAAACCGCTCCGCAGATTGTTCCGTCCGGCGCATAGCTCTCGATCACTTTGCTGGTGGACTGGAAGACCTTGCCGTCTATCCACTTAGGTCGCTTCAGATACATATTGAGCATCCAAAGCTTGGACATCCTGCTATAGACTGTACGCAGGTACCTTGCCGACATGGGCAGGTACTTGGGTTTTGCAGTAGTTCCCGAGGTTGTCGCATACATCAGCGGTTTCCCCGGAATCAGAACATCGGCTTCGCCCTGCATATGACGGTCAACATAAGGCCTGAGATCCTCATAGTCTGAGCCGTCTACGGCATGTTCGTAAATACGGAAAAGCTGGTCTGCATTGCGAGCCCAGAGGAGTTTCGAGAAATGATGCTCTTTACCGAAGGCAGTGTTTGCATTTTGCTTCAGTATCCTGCGTAGGGTCGACGCGCTGGACTGCTTG
Source organism: uncultured Bacteroidales bacterium (assembly GCA_905234775.1). The sequence goes on from CAJOJC010000030.1 coordinate 4,763, forward strand.
GGATGACGGCTTGAGAAATACAAGCCTATTTGAACCGGGATAGCGGCCAGGGCTATACCAAGATTCGCTATGAAACTAACCGGGGTCATAAGGTTTTAATACACTGTAAATAATTCATCAATAAACGTGCCGCTCGAGGAAGTTCCGGACTACTTCCGTGTACTCGGCGGGATGATCGATGTAGGCATATCCATGCTTGGATCCGGCGCCCAGCCAGAGCTCTTTGTAGCCCGTCTTTTTAGCGTCGTAGCAGCGGTAGACCATCTCCGTGGGGACGAAGTCGTCCGCGTCGCCGTGGATAAACAACATGGGGAGGGTCGATTTCGCAAGCTGGTCGAGCGAGGATGCTTCCCTGAAGCCCCAGCCGTAGCGGACCTTGGTCATGGAGCTGCCCATGAGGAAGACGATCCGTGAGAGGCCCATGGTCTTGAAGACGCTGCCGAATTCGTCTTCCACGCTGGTATAGCCGCAGTCTTCGATTATGCCGCGGACGTACGGGGGCAGCTCGTCTCCAGAGGCCATCATTACGGTAGCTCCGCCCATCGAGATGCCATGGTAGACTTGCAGGGTGTCGGCAAACAGGTCATGGGCGATGGCGCTCCATTTTTCGAGGTTGAAGCGGTCGAACCAGCCCATCTGGGCGGCGTCGCCCTCACTGGCGTAGTGGCCATAATGAGTCGGCAGGACAACGTTAAAGCCCAGCGAGTCGCGGAACATGCGCGCTATGTGGGTCATTCCGAGGCCGGAAGATGTGTAGCCATGGGCAATCACAGCCGTCCGCTTAGAAGGCACTGCCGCCGGGCAATAGTAGCCCTGCAATTTGCTCTTTCCGCGATAGTCCATAATCATCGTATCGCGCATCTGCCCGGTTCTGACGAGTTCGTCGAACCATTCGGTAGTGTGGTAGAGGGTGTCCATCCAGGCTCTCTCGCCGGAGAGATCTTTGTTGACGATGCCTCTTTCAGGCTGGAGGCTGTATTTGACCAGCTTCTCGGCCATAATCAGACATACTACAAACTGCAGCGCGCAGACGCACGCAAGAACGATAAGGACTATCTTCGGAGCTTTTTTCATGGCGCTAATATAGCAATAATTCGGTTAAGCGCTTCTTCCAGAAGCGAACGCGGACATGCGAGGTTAATGCGGATATACCCCTCGGCACCATACATCTTCCCGGAATTAACCCATACCTGTGCATCCTTAAGCAGGCGAACCTCCAACTCGTCGCCGCTTACGCCGAGCGTGGTAATATCCACCCATGCCAGATAAGTACCCTCCAGCAGGCAGACCTTAAGTTGGGGAAGGCGCTCGCGCAGCTTATCCAGCAGGAGTGAATAATTCCCCTGTATGTATTCGTTCATCTCCGCTAGCCAGCGCGCTCCCTCGGGCGAGTAACACGCTTCCAGCGCGACAGGGCCGAAGACATTTAGGTCGCATATCTCGTTGACGTTGATTGCCTTATCGATAAGCGCGGCCCAGTCTTCGCGCTCGCAGGCGAGGAACGAGGTATGCAGACCCGCGACATTGAACGATTTCGAATGCGAGCAGAGCGTCACCGAGCCTGCGAGGAATTCGGGGCCGAGCGATGCGAACGGCGTGTAAGTGAAGCCTTCGGAGACCACCTCGCAGTGGATTTCGTCCGAGACCACGGCGACCCCATGGCGAAGCGCGATCTCCCCTACCTTTCGAAGCTCTTCGTGCGTCCATACCCTGCCCGCGGGGTTGTGGGGGTTGCAGAGCAGCAGGATCTTGTTCGTGGGGTC
>CAJOJC010000030.1:6605-19747 GCA_905234775.1 uncultured Bacteroidales bacterium
GAGCCTGCACTCATCGTTCCTGATAGAGGAGAAAAAGCAGTTGTAGACCGGCGATTGGATTATCACGCCGTCTCCGGGCGCGGCCAGGGCCTTGATGACAGCCGACAGCGCGGGAACAACTCCCGGGGTATACTGAATCCACTCCTTTCTGAGCTGAAGCCCATGGCGAGTAGCGAACCAGCGGATGATGGCCTGATAGAACGAGTCCATGACTCGAGTGTAGCCGAAGACTCCCTGGTCCAGACGGCGCTGCAGAGCCTCACGGATGAAATCGGGGGCCTCGAAGTCCATGTCCGCGACCCAGAGAGGGATTAAGCGCTCGCGCTCTTCCTCATTCAGGTTGACGCCCAGCGGGAGATCCGCATCCCATTTCACGCAGCCGCTATGGCGTCTGCAAACCGGTTTGTCGAAATTATAAGTCATAGTTTATTTCGCAGTTTCCAGGTTGTTTTATGTTTTTATCGATGATTACTTCTCCTACGCTGCCAGCCTTAATACGGCCGGAGCGAGGGTTCTTGATCGAAGTCACATGGCCCTTAATCGTAGCCTGAACGTCGGAGTATTCGAATGCCAGATCGGCGTCCGGATCGAAGGTACAATCCTCCAGAACCAGACCGGAGGCGTAGCAGAGCGGCTGGGTCCCGCTGATGTGGCAGCGGACCAGACGCAGACCTCGCGAGTACCATCCCAGGTACTCTCCGCTGATGTGTGAGTCATAGACAGTTACGTTCTCCGTCTCCCAGAATGCGTCTTTAGTGTCAAGCACGCTATCGCGTATCTCAACGTTCTTCGCCCACTGGAACGAGTAGTTTCCCTGCAGCTTGAACTTCTCTACGCGAGCTCCGTCGCAGTGCATAAAGATATAGTCTCCATGGGCCGCCTCTACATCCTCTACAACTACATTCCTGCAGCTCCAAAGCGTCTCCAGGGCGTCCGTAAAGCGTACGCGGCGAAGCGTCACCCCATCCATCTCGCGGAAAGCCTTAGGCGCATCAACCAGCGTGTCTTCCACCACCATATCCTTCGAATACCACATCGAAGCGCGTGCTCCCGGCGTCAGCTCGCAGTTCCTTACGACCGAACCGTCGCAGCACCACAGTACATATTTTCCTTCAAATCGGCAGTCTACAGCCTCGATCGCGGCGGTCTCTTTCAGCGCCGACTCTCCGGCGTGGATCACTACGTTCTCGAGCTGCAATTCCCGCTCGCAGTAAAGCGGCCGCTCGCCGCCGAATTCCATATCTTTTATAATTCTCATATTTCCTGAGCAGTAAGTTTAGTCTTAAGCCACTTCGTACCGCTTGTACGCAGCACCATCAGCAGGCCCCTGACGTTGAGTTCCACGAGCATAGCGATCCAGTAACCCATAAGACCGTATTTCGGGGTCAGAACCAGCGCGAGGCCAATTCTGACTATCCATACGCTGATGAAGTTCAGCAGCGTAGGTATCTTCGTGTCGCCGGCGCCTACGCATGCGGCGTAGGCCACTATCGAAGCGGCGTAGCCGGCTTCGGCAAAGGCCTCCAGCCGCAGGCAGCGTGCGCCGAGCGCTACTACGTCCGGATCCACGCTGAGCAACGCCATAATCTGCGGCGCGAACGCGTACATAAGCACCGCGAGCGTCGACATCATGCCCACTCCAAGCCCGAGCGTTATACGGGAGAAGCTCTTCGCGAGGTCCTTCCTACCCGCGCCCAGGCTCTGGCCCACGAGCGTGGTGGCAGCGTCTCCCATACCGTAGCCCGGCATGTAGACGAAGCTCTCGGCGATGATGGCGAACGAGTTGGCGGCGATTGCGACCGCTCCGAGCGGGGCGACGATGAGCGTGCTGGCCACATACGCGCCGCGCATGACGAGGTTCTGGACCCACATCGGGCCCGTGACGTCGAAAGCCTTGGCCATGCACTCTTTCGTGGGCACGAACGAGCCTTTCTCACCCACGATCGCGAGGTTCTTGTTCCTGACGAGCACGGCCCACATCATGAGGCCGCCGGCAATCACCTCGGCAATTCCGGTCCCGAGGGCCGCGCCCTTGACTCCCATCCCCGCGCCGGGCATGGTCATGCTCAGCCCGAAGACGCTGATCTCGCGCGTTGGGAATATGAGCAGGAAGTTGAAGATGACGTCGAGCACGCACATGACTATATACAGCACGCTCGGCACGATCATTTCGCCGCTGCACTCGAGCATGGTGCTGCCATAGAGGCCGATCTGCATGAACGGGAGGAACGCCGCGTAAATGAGGAAGTAGGCCGATGCGTCCGCGCGGATTCCGGCCTCGCCTCCGAGCCAGCGTGGGAGCGGATCTGCGATCGCAACGCCCATGAGCGCGAGAACGAGCGAGAAAATGGTCACGACGAGCATGCCCTGCCTGAGGATGCTCCTGGCGCCGAAGAAGTCCCCGGCCCCGACGCGATGGGCCAGCTGGACCGAGAATCCCTGCCCCAGGGCGATGCAGAAGCCGTTGAATATCCAGGTGGTCGTGGAGACGAGCCCGATCGAGGCAGAGGAAGCCGCTCCGAGGCTTCCAACCATGGAGGCGTCGATGAACTCAAGCAGGACCGAGGCTAGTTGAGCGAGGATCGCGGGCCCGCAGAGCAGCAGAGTCAGCCGCACCCGCTGTCCGCGCGAGATATGTCTTCCCTCGCGAATCAGCCCCAGCAACAGATCCTTATTCCCGGCCATTCTACTTTATCAAATCGAGAGCACTAGCGTCCAGACTCCGAAGCGCAGCGCTATTCCGATAAATATCATGAGACACGTGAGGAGCGACGGGGCTTTATACAAGCCAAGCGCAACCAGCAGCGGTTTCCCGACGAAGGGCACCCAGCCGATTAGGCCCGCAAAGGGCCCATACTTTTGTACGGTACTCTGCTGCTGCTCGACCTTCTCAGGTGCTACGTGGAAGTACTTCTCGAGCCACTCAATCTTTCCTGCGCGACCCAGGAGGAAAGTAGTAATCGTTCCCAGGGTATTACCGACCACGGCGACCACCAGACACGCAAGCCACTCTTCCTTCATGGCTGCCATTATCGCTACGTACAGTACGTCCGAGCTGAACGGCACTATAGTTCCCGCGAGAAAAGTCCCGAGAAACAACCCGATAAGTCCTAAATCAGTCAGATTCATTTTCTTGTCATGCCCGACCTGATCGGGCATCTTTTGTCATTCCGAGCGAAGCGAAGGAATCTATTTTTTCACAAACAACATTACGATCCACGCGATGATGATTATCCAGAGGATGTCTGTGGTGAGAAGACTCAGACCGAGATAATTAAGGACCAGCAGGCCTGCAAGTACGCCCAGGGCAGGCAGCAACACTTTTAGCATTCCCGCTCCCAGGAAGCCCCATACGGTCCCGTAACGAAGCGAGGAATAATCCTTCCTGAGCAGTTTCATCCTGACGAACCAGAGCGCGAAGAGGAAGATAACGCACTGCGTTATAGGAAGAGCATTGTACATGCTCCAGTCAGGGTCGTTGGTCTTAACAGCAAACGGCAGAACAGGATTGATCTTGCTGTAGAACTCGAACAGGAACGGCGTTACGAACAGAACGAGTGTCCAAAACATCAGGTTAATTCCGTCTTTAGTGGAACCGGAATACTTGACCATCTTGTCTGTATACTCCTTAATCGGGGAGTTGCCGGCGTAGAACCGGTCGTAGGCAATTGCTCCGCAGTAGGTATTGCCGTTGAAGGAGTACTCAATATACTTCACATCAACCACCAGTACTTTTGCCTCCTGGAATAGTATGGTTTTATCTCTGTTACACTTCGATCTCGCCGAGTCTATCAAACTATCAAGATGCGATGATATTTCCCTGTCTTCCGGGAGGAGGTTGCGACCCAGATTGGGGCCGGTCAACGCAAAGGCTACCGTTCCAGTGTGGGATTTTCTTCCGACAAGCTCCGGTATCCGACCGAGTCTCGAGTCGTAAACGCAGTCGAATGCGCCGTGGAATATGAGGCTCTGGTCGATATTATAGTAATAGAGATTGTCTTTCTTTCCGCCGCATCCGCTGCAAGTGATTATTCCGTCGCCATTGCAGTTCTTACAGGTAGTCTTCCCTTTTCCTCCGCAGTCCGGGCAGCTCCAGCTTCCTCTTCCGTTACATTTGCCGCACCTGATGTAGCCATGGTCGCAGCGGTTCGGGCACTCTCTGTCCCTCGTTACGTGGCGATTGAGTTCCGGGACCCAGACAGACTCCGAGATCTTTCCCTTTCCGTTACACCTGGGACACTTCGTCTTCCCCGCTCCGCGGCACTCACCGCAGGTGACAGTGCCGTCATCGCATTTCGAGCACGTTTTCTCGCCAAGTCCATGGCAGTCATAGCAGATCATTGTTCCCTTTCTGCCGCATTTGCTGCAGGGCTCTACGTGCTGCGAGCCGGAGACAATGAACTCCTTCTGCTGGTTGGTGAATGAGTCAGTATTCAGGAGGTCGAACGACCATGGATCCACGGCCGCAAGGGTCATAACTGTCCTTGCGCTCACTGACCTGCCGTCGTACGGCTTCTTTTGCTCCGAGACCGTTCTCTGGTCGAATTCGGTCTTAACCTGAGGAATATAGATGTTGCAGCGGTCGTAGACCTTAATCTTTATCTTGTCGCCGAGATCCTGGAAGGGATGGTTAGATATTGAGTTGGAGTACTCGTTAATCAGCTCTCGTACCTGCCTCTCTGCGTTGGAATCAAGTTCCAATGAGACCTTTCTTCTGTAATCTGCCATAGCCCCTCCTCCTATTTCTTATTAGCTGAGATTACGAAGGTCCTGACAACCTTGACTACCAAAATAATGAGGAATATGAGCAGGGCTACCATAAAATACGCCGTCAACCCGAAGCTATACCCGGGGCTCACGACCTCTTGGAAACTCTTGTCTTTCTCTGCGATCAGCCTCTTAAAGTCCGCGACAAAGGTCTTTACAGATATCTGATGGAAGGGATTCAGAACTTCCTTCGGTTCGCCTCCACGCGTGCGCAGCTGCTCTATCTTTTCCGGGTCCGTGATCTTCTCGGAGGCCTTGTCTGAGTTCTTTTCGTAGATCGTACACCCCGGTAACGCGATGAACGTAACCATCAGCAGGATCAGGTATAGTGTTCTTTTCATTCTAATGGGTATTGCTCAGTAAAGTTAGGAAAATTACCTACAACGGCCACCACTCAGGACGCGTATACGTAAACTCTTCCCTCTCCTTTGCCCAGGATTCAGAGACGAACACCGTATCTGCGCGATCTGTATAGAGAATTCCCTCCAGATGATCTACCTCATGCTGGAAGATTCTTGCGGTATATCCGCCTATCTTCTCAGTCACGACCTCCTTAGAACCGGGTCTCAGATACGATACCGATACGCTGTCAAAGCGCGGGACTATCCCTCTATACGGCGGTACCGACAGGCAGCCTTCCGGCAGCCGGATCAGATCTCCGGTAAATGTATTTATATGGATGTTGATATAACACTCATACGGTTCTCCTTCCTTATCCAGTCTCTGGACTACTATGATTCTCTTCCCAACCCCCACCTGCGGCGCCGCAATGCCAACTCCGCCCTGCGAGGGATCCTGGACCGTATACATCATCTTTGCGATGAGGTCCTTGAGGCTCTGAGACTTCAGCTCCCACCTGACGAGATCCGTACTTGGCGTACGCAGCACAGCCGAATCACGGTCTATCTCAGTTACATACATCAGCGAGTCCGAACGGGAAATAATTAGCTTCTCAGCAGAGGTAAAGGCCCTGGATTTACATCCTGCAGCCAAAGACGCGAGGATAATGAAAAAGACAATTCGCTTCATATCTCAAATATACACAATTTCCGCAGAATTCCGTATTATTGCACTACTATGACTATCCGTAAAGCCCAGCTCCCAGACCTCCAACAGATAATGGCAGTCCTCGACGCAGCCAGGCAGATTATGCGCTCCGACGGCAACACCGGTCAGTGGATCAATGGCTATCCCAGCGAAGAAGTAGTAATTGACGATATTAATAGCGGATATGGCTACGTTGTAACTGACAACAACAACGACAGCAATGACGACATCGTCGCCTACTTCGCCTTCATCCCTTCCCCAGAGCCCACCTACGCAAAGATCTACGGCGGAAAATGGCTAGACGACACCCTTCCCTACCACGTCGTCCACCGCATAGGCAGCACCCCCACCTCCCACGGTATCTTCAAGACCATAATGGACTGGTGCTTCGCCCACGACCCGCATCGCAACATCAAGATCGACACCCACCGCGACAACCGCATCATGCAGCACTGCATCCTCTCCTACGGCTTCACCTTCTGCGGCATCATCTACCTCACCTCCGGCGACGAGCGGTTGGCATATCAACTAATGGAATAATAGTGTCATTCCCGACTCACTGTTTAGTCATTCCCGACTCACTGTTTAGTCATTCCCGACTCACTGTTTAGTCATTCCCGACTCACTGTTTAGTCATTCCCGACCTGATCGGGAATCTAGCGGACAGCAGTTGCCCCTGGCGGAACTCCAGTCGCTCGTCATGCCCGACCTGATCGGGCATCTACCTCCCTCCTTCCGTTACCCCCGTGCGTGGTTAGTAGTCGGCATCAGCCGACCGGCCGGGCCGTGACTTTGCGTCAGCAAAGTTGTAAAGGCGGAAAGGCCGCAGGGGGTTCGGGGGAAGGACGCTTCCCCCGTATAAAAAGGACAGGTCCGCCAGGAGCAACTGCTGCTCCGCTTATTTGGTGTTACGTCTAAAGTGTTTAAATCCAGGTAATTACAAAAAATCGACTCCCCAATTCGAGGAGCCGACTTTTCATAAGATAATGGAACTCAGCGAGTTAGTTTTGATGTTTAAAAGACTCTAAAGTCAGACCAAGATGTGTTGGCCTCAGCGGAGGTTTGTAAATCCGTAGACAAGTTGGAGAACAAATCAAATCCGGTCCACTCTTCAATCTGATCCACGCTTACTACGTACTTGGAATCAGTATAGCTTTCTCCCTTCAGATCCTGGTGAGGAAGCCAGAAACCAATCGCTAAAGCATCAGTCACTTTCCCTGCACTCCATGTTACCTTTAGAAGGGCCTTCCAGTAATAATTGGGAACTGGAAGAGTTTTGCTGTCGCGGGTATTGACAATGGTGTTGATGACCTCACCTCCTCCCTTCTTCCTGAATGCAGCGCCAGTTACTACATAAACCGTGTCGCAACTCGATGTTAGATTTCGCACACCACCTTCCAACTGACTCCAAATACCACCATTAAATCCATTCTGAATTTGGGGAGTAATGTTGGTCATGAAGTAAGTCTGGTCACACATATCGTCTACTCCGTTACGGTCTGCATTTGCAATCTGATGGCCTCGAGCATAGTGATTGTCAGCATAGTTAGGAGTCGAGATATTAACCCCGTATGCACCAGCGGTACAATTGGTCTGTTTTGCATTCGGGACGTCAGGATCGTAAGCCCATGCATTAGCACGGCCGGAACCAGTAATATGATCGGAGCAAAGAGGATATGCGACCCAGTAGGAAGCATACATTTCCGGATCATAAAGAATCGAATAGTTACGCTGTGTCTTCCCTCCCATCGTAGCTGAATGAGTACGCTCATATAAATCCGTCAGCGAGGAAGTAGTCGTTCCAGACATTTCCGGAGTTGTGTAAGACGGCATCTCAAGCCAGCCAGTGGGTGCTGAACCGCTCAGTGAATTAGATGAGCCCATACAGAGAATGCTGACACCATAGATGTAGACGCTGTTGGTAGTACAGATTCCAGTCACCTTTACACGTCCTGATTCGCTGGGATTGAAGTTGAATGTGGTTGTCTTTAGAGTAGTTCCTCCAGAAGCCGGCTTGGTCACACTGAATGTCTTTTCCGTGCCGGAACCGACCTGTACTTTGATGGACCCCGCTCCACTCGATCCATTTGTGCAGTAAGTCACCACGATCTTAGAGACACCTGTGAAGGTCTTGGGTGAAGATCCGTTTGCGCCTGACTTCGCTACCGTTACTTGAATGCCTTGACCAGCTGTCAGAGCATTGCCAGCAGCGCCAGAACTCCAATTCGCAGCAGAACTATTCATAGTAGCTCCCCATGAATTACTATTGAAGACATAATCATACAGGGCTGCATGAGTGAAGGCATAATCAGAATCACTGTATGAAACTCCGTTGCCCTTGGCTTGTACATATAAATAATACTCAACTCCTGGTGTAGGCGCCGTCGCTACTGTCTTCGAGAATGATGTACTCGCTTCATCTCCATACGCAATTACGTTCGCATCTCCATCTGATGCAGGCTCAGTACTGTTGTTACATAGCCTCCAGTGATATCCTGTCGCATTAGCCACTGCCGACCAACTGCCAGTAAACTGCTTATCAGCAATGGATATATTCGTAATCGAGATACCTGCAGGATCTGCAAGCTTCTCCGGGCCTGAAGTCGTTGAGTACTCTGCAGACGCTACAGCACTGTTCTGGTAATCGCTAAGAACCGCAATTGCCTTCAACGTTGTTGGAGGCGTAACTGATACTACGGCTGTCTTTGTGCCGGCAGTACCATGTGCCGATGACGTAGTAGGAGTCGTTCCGTCCGTTGTGTAGTAGATTGTAGAACCGGTAGTAGTCGACGAAATAGTAATATCGGTAGTACCAGCCAAAGCACTCTCCCCAGGCGAGAATGTCGGAGTCGCGCAAACACTACGACTATCAGTGACAGTAAGAGTGTATGTGACTATCGAAGGAGCATATGTGGCATCCCCGGCGAATTCAGCAGAGATCTCAGTATCGCCCGCACCTACCAGAGTAATAGCACCCGAAGAAGAGTGGATAGTAGCGACATCTGTATTCGATGACGAGTACGACACAGTCAACGAGTTCGGATTACTTAAGGACGCAGTTGGCATCGTATCATCTCCTGTGCGCAGTACTCCCGTATCAGTTGTAGCAAGGACTCCACTCTTTTGCCATTCAATTCCGGCTGGAGTGCGCGGTTCAACATACTTGTACAGCTGAACAGGATCAACAGAGGTATTGCTCTTGTAGAATCTGAATCTTCTCTGATCAGCAGCTGAATTGTACCTGAGATACATTACTGTGCCAGAAGTAGAATTTGTTATTACCGCATCATTCGAACTGAAAGTAATAGTATTATCTACAGGCGTTACGTTATCTGCGTCAATGCCATTTGAATAATCAGCTCTCTTGATATAATAACCGGCGGCAGACCTTATTACCCAATGGTCGGTCGACCCAGAGATTGTGAAAGAAGCATTATCTGTCATATTGTTGGAAACTATTTGTCCTCCTGCTGCAGAAACACTTATTGTATTGCCAGTAACATCGTAAGAAGATGAGTTAATACCGCCATTGAAGGCAACACCGGCGCTTTCATTAACAATGAGATACCTCGCTCCAGACTCAATATCGGAGACATCATTAATACGCTCATAATAAATCGTCGCTGCAGGGGTAATTGAAACCATCGTCCAAGAATCTTCAGCAACGTAGTTGGCATCTACCGTAGCGACTTTCACATATAGATAATACGTAGATCCATTTGTCAAGCCAGAACTTGACACTGTATATGTACTTCCATCAAGACTGGGAGTTAGTTCCGTGCCGCCAGACTCAGGCGTAGCTGTTTCAGCTGGGTGCAAATATGCCAAGTAACTTGCCGAATGGGCAGCCTTTGTCCAGGTCGCAGTAAACGAGGCATTTCCTTCAACAGCAGTTATCGTAGCAGGCTTCCTAACCAACGCACTATTTTGCTTAAGCGCAACTTCTTTATTTGCGGCTCCTGATGCTCTGAGTACTAGTGTCGCGGTATTGTCATCCGGATTAGGATTCGACGCTACAGATGCAGTCAATCTTAAAACGCCTTCATCCAAAGTAACGCCTGAAATCCAGTCTGAGCTTGCATCTTTGATCTCAAATCCAATACCCAGATCATCAAGTGGATTTGTGATTGATGCTGTCGTTGACGCCGAGGTTGCCCCGATGGAAACAGTGAGGGTAGAAACGCCTGTTGAGATAATAGGCTTATTTGCCTCCGGTGCTTCGAAAGCAACAGTAATTCCGTCAATTCTCAGGCCGGCACTCGTCGTGATAAAACCGGTCTTATACCCGCTAGGTATTGATATCGTAATGTCATCCCCTAGCGACAAAGATGAAAATGACTTGGATGTCACCACAGCTCCGTCTACCGCCTCTTTTCTAAAAGACAGGGTCCCGGAATATGCAGCCGGTGTGACCGCAGAATTACGGGTATTCTTCAACGTGATACTCTTGATATTGTCCGAATAAGTCGGGAGCTCGATGTGCGAGCTGCTGCCGCTTCTGAGCTGGAGAAAATCACTTTGTTTGCACGCATTAACCCTCCAGGTCTTTCCGGTCGCGCTGTCAATCGTAACATTACCATATGACCCCGCCAACTCAGAAGAAGTAATATCCGTACTTGAAAGCACGTCGTCAGCAGCAGGGACCGCACAATTAAGAGAAGGTCCAAGAACAAGGTGATTTGCCGCGATAGTCAGTTCTACTCCGGGCTTTGTCGACTGAGTGAAAAGCTCATCATAGCTTTCGTCAAGAATATTGAGAGTAAAGCCTCCTATTACGCCAACGGGGAGAGGAATATAGAAGACCATATTCTCATCATAATCAGAAGAGAAATTGATAAGCAGTTCTTTGTCTGCGCTTTTGTCAGTAGCACCAGTATTGATGGTGATTCCGGAAAGTTTAGCATCTGCTATCTCAAAGTCTCCCGTAATCTGTTTTGTCGCGACAAACTGCAGATACTTAGCTGTAGAGGGAATATTGTAAAGCACAAGTTTGAGAACGCCACCAACCGCCTTAAAGCCTGCTCCACTACCTGATATCTTACCGAGCATAGGCATGTTTGTAGTATTCGAGCTCCATACTACCTCATTATCGAGATGGAAAAGAATATCGTCACCATCAACCAAGTGATTATCACTAGCTGGATAGAGTGCATACTTTCCAACGTTATCCGCATCGGGAATGGTTCCACTAAAGTCTGCCTCTATACCAGTGTCGGTTGTCTCGAACTGACGGATTACGTCAGCGGCGGTGACGACTGTAATATGGTCGCCATTCTGCCACTTGAATGCGCCGGCATTATCTGCCAGGACCTTGGTCTCTTTATCCTCCGCAACAATTGCGTGAAGACTCACCTGCTTCTCCGCGATCAAAGGAGAGGTAGTATCAGAAACCTCAACCTGTCCGGGTTTATCCGGGACTATATCAACTTTCTGTTCTTTGACGCAGCTCACGGCCATTATGGCGGTAAACGCTGCTATTGCATACCAAAACTTCTTCATAATAGCATTAGTTTTACCACCAGATTATCGTGGTGAGGTCATCAAGAATGGCGTTAGGATCATCAAAGGAGGCACCTTCCTCCGTGTCGCTTTGACAGACAAAGCCCTCGACGCGTAGTTCGAGGACATCTATTGTCGGCTGTTCGTAGGGTAGTTTAGTTTCCATATTGTGACAAATTTACGCATTATATGAGTCATTGCATCCAGCATAATCCAAAGAAATCCTTACATTTATCAACAATTTATATACACCTATGTCAAGAATCCTAATACCAATGCTCGCTTCGATACTTGCTTTGTTCTCCTGCAAGGCCCAGAATCTCCTTGAAGTAAAGTCATTCTCCAAGATGTTAGAGGATAATAATGATGTACAACTCGTAGATGTAAGAACTCCTGAAGAATTCGCCGAAGGGCATCTGGCTCTAGCCCTTAATATTGACTGGAAGGGTAATGACTTCCTTCAGAAAGCCGAGAGCGCCCTCGATAAATCAAAACCTGATCTCCTCTACTGCCGCAGCGGCAGACGCAGCTCAGAGGCCGCACAAGCCCTCAAAGCAGCAGGCTTCAACGTCTACGACATGAAGGGAGGAATCCTGAAGTGGAAAGAAGAAGGCCTACCAACGACAAAGTATGAGGTCGAGCGATTCTTCACGCAGAGCGGACACAGAGTAGATATCACTCTCATAAAGCACGGCTCTCTAGAGATTAGATACAATGGTCTATCGATCCAGATAGACCCTGTGGCGAATTACGGCAAACCCACTGACTACGCTACAGAATTCCCGAAGGCAGATATCATCCTCGTGACTCACGAACACCAGGATCATCTCGACGCAGAGACTATCAAAACACTAACAAAAGAAACAACTAGGCTCATCCTCAACAGAACCTCCAGCGAACGCATCGGCCGTGGCGAGATTATCGCCAATGGAGAATCAATGACCCTAAACGGCATCACTCTCGACGCAGTCCCCGCCTACAACACAACTCCAGGGCGTGAAAAGTTCCATCCCAAAGGAAACGGTAACGGCTATGTCATTACCCTCGACGGCCTGAGGATCTACATCGCCGGCGACACCGAGGACATCCCCGAAATGTCCAATCTCCGCAACATCGACCTCGCCTTCCTCCCCGTCAACCAGCCCTACACCATGACCCCCGCGCAGTGCATCTCCGCCGTGAAGTCCTTTAACCCTAATGTCCTCTTTCCCTATCACTACTCCAATACCAACATTAGTAGTATCACTGAGTCCCTACCCGAAATAGACGTGCGGATTCGGCAAATGTAGTAAGGTATTACTTTAGGTGAAATGAATTTAAAATAGCCGCAAGAGCAGCTCCCATTAAAAATGCATACTCTTGCGGCTATTTTAAAACTTATAACTAAAGCTCGACAGTGACTGTTCCTTGGAGACCAGCATTGCCTGCTGCTGTAGGATATATCTCAATATAGAGAATAGCACTTGAATCTGCATACTTGGCTGCTAAAGAGAATGTTTCATCAACTTCAGTTCCAGCACCAGTCGCGCTAATAGAAGAGGTAACAGTCGTTACCGATGTTTCTTTATTGGTCCAATATTTAAGCCCGAAAGTGCGATTAGCATAACTGTTGGGCTTCCCACCAAATACTTTAGTAACATTAACACTGATAGACTGGCTAGAAACTAAAGCAGAAGCAGGCAACGTGATTCTAAAACCATAATTTGCAGAAAAATTAAAGTATGACAAATGATTACTACCATCATTAGACCAAGAACCACCGTTTAATGTGCCATTTGCTTTATAAATAGCAATGGAGGCACCAAGACTACCATCATCTGCCTTAGCAT
>CAJOJC010000031.1 GCA_905234775.1 uncultured Bacteroidales bacterium
TCGGAATGATACTTGGCTTCATCTGAGGTAATAAGCGACTCGTTTTCCACGAAGCACAGAGGATTGATCATCTTTCCTATGTCGTGGTAAAGCGCGCCAACCTTCAACAGAGATTCGTCTGCGCCTATCGCGCGGGCTATAGACTGGGCGAGAGCCGAGACCTGGAGGGAATGCTGGAAGGTTCCCGGAGCTTTCTTCTCAAGTTCGCGGAGAAGTTCGTTGGAATTCTCTGCCAATTCATCCAGACGCGAAGTCGACACCAGGTTGAAGATCCTCTCCATTAGGTAAATGATAGGATAGGCCGCAACCTGGAGGAATGCCGCGATAAAGAGGAAGATGAGATCCCTCGGGAAGTTCATAGACACGAGGCCGGAAAGGCTGCACGCGAAGTATACGAGGGCGCTCACTGCGAAAGTTACGATGGCCAGGAAGAACTGCTTGACTCCACGGCTGAAGTTGTTGAACACGTAGAGCGTAACTGTTCCGGAAGCAACATACATCAAGAACAGCGCCTGGGCGTTAGGAGCAAACATCAGCAGCGGCAGCAGCGAGACGATGTAGACCGGATAAATCACCCTGGTCCTGAAGAAGGCCTTCAGGTAAAGGGCGAACACCGGGAACGGTACCAACAGCAGCCATCTGGGCCAGAACCTTATAAAGACCATCTGAAGGGCCGCCATAAGGGCGAAAAGGGTCAGGATATAAAGGTATCTGTTGTAGTCTTTGAAGACCAGAGGGTTCGAGAAATGGATTGCGAAATAGAAGCAGACTATGATCACAAGGCTCAGGAGAATGTTGGCCAGCCAGATCTGCCATGTACTTCCTCCGGACAGAACGCTGCTTTCGTATTCCTTTTTGTAGGAATCAAGAACCTGAACCAGTTCTTCGGTAACGATATCTCCTTTGTTGATGATCACATCGCCCGCCCGGACAAAACCTGCGGTCTCAGAGACGCTCTTGTCTGCCTGACTGCCGACCAGCGAGGTAAGTTGCTCATCGAAGATGAGGTTAGGGGCGAGAAGATCGTAGGCTCCGCATGCGCTGAGAACCGAATCGACCCCGACTTCGGGGAAAGAAGCGCTCACAGCCGAAAGAAGGGCAGCACGCGCCGCTGAAATCCCATAAACCTCAGACGAAGGAACTTTCTGGGCTCGTTTGTCACGCTGAACGTAGATAATCTCGCTGTTTTCGAGCATCTGCTGACCCGCTTCGGAAACGACACCTTTGGAGTAGATACTCCTAAGGGAAGAGACAACAGCATGGCCCAACTCGGGGTATTGGGAGTAATCCAGGCCCGAAGCTTTGGCCACATTCTCGGCTGCGACTCTTTCCGAAAGCTTGAAGTAAGGGGTGCTGACGGACGAATTCCTGAGAGCCTCCTCAGCCTTCTGAGCCTCGGTCTTGAGAATCGGGAAATCGAGCCTGGCACGGCAGGTTTCGTACTGCCACACCGAACCCTTTCTGTACTCATAACTCCACTTGGCAGTCCTTGGTGCGAATGCTATAAGGACGGCCAGGAGTACGATGAGGGGCGAAAAGACCTTGAGTCTGAAAGAGAATTTCATCCGATTATGCGTCGATATTTGCGTAATGGGCGTTCTCTTCGATGAACTGACGGCGAGGCGGGACGTCGTCTCCCATCAGCATCGAGAATGTACGCTCTGCCTGAGCCGCATTTTCGATAGTAATCTGGCGCAGGCGCCTCTTCTCCGGGTTCATGGTAGTATCCCAGAGCTGTTCGTCTGACATTTCACCGAGACCTTTGTAGCGCTGGACGGTATAGCCCTTGTCGGAGCCCTTTCCAAGGCTCAGGGCGGCCTGCTCGCGCTGTTCTTCAGTCCAGCAGTAGATCTCTTCCTTGCCCTTCTTTACGAGGTAAAGCGGCGGAGTAGCAAGATAGACGTATCCGTTCTTGATGAGATCGAACATGTAACGGAAGAAGAACGTAAGGATAAGGCATGCGATGTGGGATCCGTCGACATCGGCATCGGTCATGATGATGACTTTGTGGTAACGGAGCTTCGAGAGATCCATATGCTTTTCGCCGGTCTCGTCTTCCTGAGCCACAGTCACGCCGAGGGCGGTGTAGATATTCTGGATTTCCTGGCTGTCGAAAGCACGGTCTACTGCCGCTTTCTCGACATTGAGGATCTTACCGCGGAGCGGAAGGATAGCCTGAGTCTTACGGTCACGGCCCTGTTTGGCGGTACCGCCTGCGGAATCTCCCTCGACGAGGAAGAGCTCACACTTTTCAGGATCCCTCTCCGAGCAGTCTGCAAGCTTGCCGGGCATTCCGGCGCCGCCGAGATAAGTCTTCCTTTGAACCATCTCACGGGCCTTGCGGGCAGCGTTACGCGCCGTAGCGGCGAGAACGATCTTCTCGATGATGACCTTCGCAATCTTGGGGTTCTCCTCGAGGAAGTTGCTCATGGCGGCATCTGTTGCCTGAGAAACTGCGGAGGTAACCTCTGTATTTCCGAGCTTGGTCTTAGTCTGTCCTTCGAACTGGGGTTCTGCGACCTTTACCGAAATAACAGCGGTAAGGCCCTCGCGGAAATCTTCCGGTGCGAGCGGATCCTTCAGCTTCGCAAGGAGGTTGTTCTTCTCCGCATAGGACTTAAGCGAGCGGGAAAGGCCCATCTTGAAGCCCTGGAGGTGTGTTCCTCCTTCGATAGTGTTGATATTGTTTACGTAAGAATAAATCTTCTCGCTGTAGCCGGTGTTGTACTGCAGAGCGATGTCGATAGGTATGATCTTGTCGGATGAAATACCTACGGGTTCCGGCATGAGGGTATCCGCGCCGGCATCCAGATAGCCGATAAACTGCTTGAGACCGAGCTCTGAGAAGAAGGACTCGGAGCGGAAAATCTGCTTTCCTGTAGGCTTTGAGTTACCGTTTTCGTCTACGATATATTCGTCTACCAGTTCGCGCTCGTCAGTGAGGGTGATAGTGATTCCCTTATTGAGGTAAGAGAGCTCGCGAAGGCGGGCGGCGAGAGTATCGTATTTGTAGACTATTGTCTGGGTAAAGATGGTATTGTCAGGATGGAAGGTGATGGTAGTACCGGTATCCTCGGCCTCCCCTATTACTTCGACCTGGGATGTAGGCTTACCCTTGCTGTAGGTCTGCCTGAAGATCTTTCCCTCGCGATGGACCTCGGCGATGAGGAGGTCTGACAGCGCATTGACGCAGCTCACACCTACGCCGTGAAGTCCGCCGGATACTTTATAACTGTTCTTATTGAACTTTCCTCCTGCGTGGAGCACGGTGAGAACGACCTCAAGGGCAGAACGCTTCTCTTTTTCGTGCATGCCTGTAGGGATACCACGGCCGTTGTCGACTACCCTGATCGAATTGTCGGGAAGAATACTTACATCTATTCTGTCGCAGAATCCGGCCATCGCTTCGTCGATACAGTTGTCGACGACTTCGTATACGAGGTGATGCAATCCCCTTTCGGAAACATCTCCGATATACATTGAAGGCCTCTTGCGTACGGCCTCAAGACCTTCGAGGACCTGGATACTGTTCGCGGAATACTGTTCTTCCGCTTTCTTCATCTCTTCTGAATCTACCATCTTGTTTTGCTTATTAAAAGGTGCGCGAATTTACTAAAAATTATCTGAAATTAAGGCAAAGTCCTGCGGTGACGTGGACGCCGTGTTCCGCAATGAACGGGACCTTTTCAATTGTCTGATTGAGGAGGTTTCCTCCGCGTGCCCAGAGCGACAGAACGGAGTTAAACCTGTACTCTGAGTAGAGGCCGAGGTCATACCATGCCGGGAGAGTGTATGTCACCGGAGTAGCTGCAGACGAGGTCATCTGACGAGCGAACGACATATCGAGCGAAGCGCCCAGATAGACACGCTTTCTCATATTGAAGATGACGCTGAAATCCGAGGCGAACTCCGGCAGGTCGAAGACGTCTGTAAGCTGTCCGATGTCTGTCTTACGATAGTGAAGCCCGGCTTCGAACTCTAACGAGCGGAGTTCAAGAACTGCTGAGAAATCTCCGTAGGTCATGCCGTAGTCCTTGAATTTGACCACGGCGGAGTTTGCGGCGGCGCTGATGCCGTCCAGCGGCGAGTCTGCGAGGGCTGCGTGTCCGAAGCGGAGGTCATACTCGAAGATCGAGCTGATGCTGCCGGTCATGCCCACGAAGGCGTTGTACTTCTCGCGGGAGAACTTGAGGTCGTCGTAGGTCTCGGCGGCATCGTAGTGGAAGTGGTGATTCCTTCTCTTAAGCCTGGAGTATGAGTTGAGTTCGTCTCCGCCGGTAACCCCCGCAAAGAGGTCCAGCTTATCCCCTATCATCTTGATATCCACCTTTGCGTGGGGATAGACGTAGAGTTTGTTATTCGGCTCTGTTCCCACCATCCTGCTGATGAAGGAGAATTTCGCTCCGGTAGTGAAATGGAACTTCCAGAGATCGAAATCCACCCTAGGAGTAGTAGAAATATTATACACGGCCGAGCTGAGCAGACCATAATAGCCGGTGTAGCCGGTATTGAAGTCCATCGCAAAACCAACAGGCATGTTCGATACCGGGGCGAGGGTTCCCTTGATGAGGAACTTGCTCTCTTTGAGGGAAGCGACAGAGTTATCGACCGCCATATTGTAGCGGGCCTCAACATCATAGGCCATGAAATTCTCTGCCCAATCGGTCGAAGTGATACGGATCTGGCCGCCGATGTCGTGGTAGGTACCTGCGGTAATGATATTGTCCCTTACATACAGGCCGTTGTAGGCCACATTGAACATCAGGTCTGTCTTAGCCAGCCTGAGGGTTCCCTGAAGTCCTGCGAGCTCGGAGAAATCCATCCCGCCATATGTACTGGTTCCATCCCACCTGATAGTATTGTCGAACGTCCTGTACTGGCCATAGTAGCCCTGGAAATTCTGATAGGCGGTAATCGCAAACTTTCCCTTGGTGCGAGGCGAGAGAACTGCCGTAGCTACCGGATGGAGCGTATACCCGGCACCCAGGTTCAGGAAGAAGACAGAGCGCTTCTCGCGGGTAGTCTGGGGAATGAACATTATGTTGTACGGGGTGAAGTCGTAAGACCCCTTGTAGGGCTTTGCGAACACGTCGTAGTCGAAATTGAGGTCGAACTTGACTACTGAATCTGGGACAGCGGGATTCACGCCCAGTTTGTTGTAATCGTCTACGGACGAGAGGAAGTCATTGGTGACCTCCACGCTGGGGTTGATCGTCTGGGCCGACGCAATGATACATGCAAAGGCCGATACTGCGGCGATTATGATATGTCTTTTCATCATTAGAGAGTTGCTAGTTTTTGTTCGACTGTATCGAGGATGTCATCGCCCGATCCCGAGGGGGTATATCCGTCGCGGACGCTTTCGTAGGTCACGACCGCCTGCTCTATGTTACCCCTTTCCACGAAGGAGTCACCGAGCACTATGAAGGCTTTAGCCAGCCAGTATGACTGGTCTCCCGCCTTTGCAGCGAAGTCGTAAACCTGATTCTCGACTTCGGTGAAGTTTCCGGCATCGAAGCTGGACTGGATAATGAGATATCTGGCCTCGGCTCCTTCCGGAGTAGAAGGTTCTCCGGCAAGTTTGCGGAGTATCTTGAAGGCTTCGTCGCGGTGGCTCATAACGAGATTGGACTTAGCCTGGATATACTGAGCTTCCCTTCTCAGGGACTGATTATCCGAACTGCTCTCGAGTTTTTTCGCGGAAGCAAGAGCCTCGGAATACATTCTGCCGCGGTAAGCGGACCGCATCTGGCCGGCGAGGGCGTCTACCCTGCTGGAAAGCATGTCTTTCTGGGCGAGCAGGCTCGTATAAGCGGCATATGCATCATCGAAGTGTTCGAGAGACAGGGAGATCGACGCGTAGTTGACCATCGCGAGTTCAGCATACGATCCGCTGAGGCCTTCGTCGATGCTCTTGCGATAATACTCGCAGGCCTTCTCTTTCTGGCCAAGATTCTTGTAGGACTCGGCGAGATAGTAGTACGCAGTCGGAACGTTCTTGGCATCGGGATACTGACTGATGAAGCGAACGAAGGATGTAATGGCACCGGAGTAATTCCCTGCGAGGAAGACCTGCTCGGCGGTATTGTAATAAAGCTGCATCCTGTCGGCCTCACTGGAGCCGGTACTCAGGTTGTTCGCCTCGAGGTACTCGATGTACTTCTCGGGCTGCTTTTTCGCATTGTAGATAGACTGGATGGAGAGAAGGGCGTCGTTTGAGTACTCGGTACCGGGCATCTCAGCCACTACGAGTTTATAACACTCAAGGGCTTCGTCGAACTTGGATTTGTTCCTGAGGACCATACCCTTTCCCATCCTGGCTTTAGCGATGAATTCTTTGTCTTCGGTATTGTCTTCGAGAATCTCGAACGCATTGATGGCGAGGTCGGGATCCCCGATATCGTTGTAGGCCCTTCCGAGCTCGTACATAGCCTGGTTGTAGTATTTACTGCCGGGAACGGCCTCTTTCTTGACCATCGACAGAGCCTTGACTTTTCTGGCCTTATCCCCCACCAGGCCGTAGGCTACACCCTGATGATAATACGGGTAAATGTCTGTAGTCGAGGGGAATTCGTTGATATATGACTGATAGGCTGCGGCTGCGCCGGCGTAGTCTTTACGGGCGAAATCGCAGTCTGCACGGCGAAGCAGAGCGTCTGCCCTGGCAAAGCCGTCTTTACTCTTGATGTAGGTGTCGAACCACTTCGCGGCATTGGAATAATCTCCCTGCTTGAAGTGTGTGTAGGCGATGCCGTACGGGATCAGTTTGCCTTCCTGGCGACCGTCGAGGGCTGAGAGGTTATACAGGTCAGTATAAATCTTAAGCGCCTCAGGATAAGCCTCCGTCTTGTAGTAGGTTTCAGCGAGGGTATAGCGGCAGAGCTGATTGAAACGGTCGCTCTTCGGGAAATAATAGGCCGACGCGGCTTTCAGGTAACGGATGGCGTCTTTGTTGGCGCCGCCCTTCAGGAGCTGCTCCGCCCTCAGGTAGTTAGCCTTGACGTAGTTGATTTTCTGGGCGTCCGTAAGCTCTTCGATGTTGTCGTAGGCCTCCACTGCGGCGGCATAATCGTGTTTGCGGAGGGAAGACATGGCGAGATAGTCGTAGATCATCTCGCCCTTACGGGAGGTATTGTACTTTGCGATATAGTCTGTAAAGACGGAATCGTTGCCGTCCAGGTCGAAGGTAAGCTTCGCATAGTTGAAGAATGCATCTTCCTTGATTACGTCGTCGTAATCCTTCTCGCATGCCGCCTTAAAGCAATCACGGGCGTTGACTTTGTTCTTCAGCTTGATGTAGGAATGGCCCAGCTGATAGGAGGCGATCTGGCCGATGGAGTCTGTCCTGTCCGTCATCTTCTCGAAGTACTTGACGGCATTGGTATAATCTCCGAGGGCGTAATAGACCGAGCCGGCATGGAAATAATCAGAGTTGGACCCTGATGAGATGTTTTCCCAGCCGAGGTATTCCCTCGCCTTTCCTGCGTCTCCTGCAACCAGATAAGACTCGGACAGGAGCCTGGACATGTGCTGGCGGCTCTCAGGGGTAAGCTCGGGGAATATCTTCTCGCCGTTTGTGACTACGTAATTGTAGTCCTTCATCATGAAATGACAGTCTACGAGGTAGAATTCACTGAGAACGCGGAACCGGTCGTCTGTTTTAGTGAGTTCGAACCACGAAGCGGCCTTCTCGAAATCGCTCTTTCCGTAGGCGATGCTGCCCAGGGCGAAGCGAGAAGGATTAAGATACTGAGACTCGCGTGAAGTACACTCCTCGAAGCAGGCCGCGGCTTCGTCCATATGGCCGACGTTGTAGGCCGCAAAGCCCTTCTTATACCAATACTCGCTTACCTCAGCCCTAGAGAGGCGTGTTTTATTCACCTTCGAGAACTCCTCGCCGGCTTTCAGGTACTCGCCTTCGTCGAAAAGAAGCAGCGCGTACTCGAAGTGAACCGCGGAGTTGACCATGGTTTTAGGGTGAGCGTCATCCATAGCCTCGACCCTGCGGCCGCAGTTGCGGCTGCGAAGCTTCACGGCGCACAGAAGCGCATAATCTTCGCAGAGGTCGTCTCCGGTCTGCTGCTCGAACAGAGCCATCGCCCTTTCGAACATGCCGTGGCGGTACATGTCGAGTGCTGTTTTATATGCCTTGGTATCCCTGGAAAGGGCCACAGGCATACTCAGGATGGTGAGAACCGCAGCCAATACGGCTGCCTTACGTAGCGGGAAAACCCTCATATGCTTGAGTAATATTTTATTAACGTTTGCAATCTTACAAATTTACTAAATTTCTCGCTATATTTGTAGTGTTTCACTACAAAAAACTCATTTTTTGATGGTCCCGGAAAACGAAGCTCTCATCACCCTGAGAAAAGCCCACATCAAAGGCGGCGACGAAACCGTCCTTTACGATGTGGATATGGACATTTATCCCGGAGATTTTGTCTACATAGTAGGAAAAGTAGGCTCCGGGAAGACCTCCATCATCAAGACTTTCATCGCGGAGTCCCCTATCGATAAAGGCAAATGCTACGTCTGCGGCTATAAAGTCCATAACATTAGGACCAGAGACATCCCCCTGCTCCGCAGGAAGTGCGGAGTCGTATTCCAGGACTTCATGCTCCTTACAGACAGGAGCGTCCACGACAACCTGGAGTTCGTGCTGAAAGCTACAGGCTGGAAGAAGGGCCCAGCGACTGAAAAGCGCATCGAGGAGGTCCTCTCGCAGGTCGGCCTTGATACAAAAGGCCACAAAATGCCCCACCAGCTTTCCGGCGGCGAGCAGCAGCGTGTCGCGATCGCCCGCGCCATCCTCAACTGGCCGGAGGTCATCCTTGCCGACGAACCCACCGGAAACCTTGACTCCGAGACTGCAGACGGCATCATGAAACTCTTCCGCACCCTCAACGAGAGCTTCGGGACGGCCGTCGTGATCGTCACACACGACCGCAACATTTTCGAACACTACCCCGGCCGCGTCTTCGTCTGCTCGGGCGAGCATTGCAGCGAGCTCAGTCGTGAGCAGGGCGCCATCGACCTCAGCATCACCTTATGACCCGAAAAGCCCGCTATGAAGCGATAGTCCGCTGGTTCGCCGAGAATGCCCCGAACGCCCAGTCGGAGCTCGATTTCCTCAGTCCGTACCAGCTAATCTGCGCCGTAATACTCTCGGCCCAATGTACAGACAAGCGGGTCAACATGGTTACGCCCGCGCTGTTCGAGCGTTTCCCGGACCCCCAGACGCTTGCCGCCGCTACTCCGGCCGAAGTCTATGAGCTCATTAAATCCGTCTCCTACCCTAACTCAAAGGCCGCACATCTGGTGGGCATGGCCCAGCGCCTCATAAGCGCCTACGGCGGCGAGGTTCCTTCCGATATCGACGAGCTCATGACGCTGCCGGGCGTGGGGCGCAAGACGGCGAACGTCGTGGCCTCGATAGTCTACGACAAACCGGTGATCGCAGTGGATACGCATGTCTTCAGGGTTTCCCATAGACTCGGCCTTTCCGAAGGCAAGACGCCCGAGGCAGTAGAGCGCGATCTCGAGGCCCATATTCCTGCCGAGCTCAGGCCGGTGGCGCACCATTGGCTCATCCTCCATGGGCGCTATATATGCACGGCACGCACCCCTCGTTGCGAAGAGTGCGCGCTGCGTCAGTGGTGTAAGTCGTATAAGGGCTAACTGCAGAACTGCGCCTTCAGGGCCGCGATCTTCTCGTCTGCATCCGCTCCCTTAGCTCCGAAATAGAACTTGATCTTAGGCTCGGTTCCGGACGGCCGCACGCTGACCACGTCTCCCGCCTCGTCGAAGAACTGCAGTACGTTCGACTTCGGCTGGCCGGTCTTCTCGGGCTCAAGATAGTCGATTACCTTAGTTACGGGGCTTCCACACAGCTCCTTCGGAGGATCCGCGCGCAGGCCGGCCATGATCGCTGCGATCTCTTCGGCGCCGGACTTGCCCTTGCGGACAACCGAGACCAGGCCTTCCTTGCGGTAGCCGTATTCCTTGTAGATCTTCTGCATCAACTGATACAGGGTAAGACCCTGCTCCGCAGCCCAAGCCGCAGCCTCTGCCACCATCGCCGAAGCGATCTGGGCATCCTTGTCGCGGACGAACTGGCCTACGTTGAAACCGTAGCTCTCCTCGCCTCCGCATACGAACTCGCCGTCTTTTTCGTGGCGCTTTACGATCTCGGCAATGTACTTGAAGCCTGTCAGGACGTTGTATACAGGGATATCAAAGCCCTCGCAGATCTCGCGGATAAGTTCGGTAGTAACGATAGTCTTTACTACATATTTTCCAGGTCCGAGGGTGCCGAGTTCCTTGCGGCGGTTCAGGATGTAATAAGTCATCAGCGAAGCGGTCTGGTTGCCGTTGAAAAGCACCATCTTTCCTTCGTTGTCCCTTACCGCTATACCCATTCGGTCTGCATCCGGATCGGTAGCGATAACGATATCTGCTCCCGTCTCGTCGGCCTTGGCGATAGCCATCTTGAGAGCTGAAGGCTCCTCAGGATTAGGAGACATTACGGTCGGGAAGTTACCGTCGCTTACGTCCTGCTCCGGGACATGGATTACATTCTCGAATCCGAGTCTCTTGAGGGTCTCGGGGACAAGGCGTACGCCGCAGCCGTGCAGAGGCGTATAGACGAACTTGAAGCCGCTGTGTTTCCTGCAGATTTCGGGGCTGAGAGTAAGCGAGAGAATGTCGCGCAGATAACATTCATCCTCCGCCGCGCCCATCATCTCGATCTTTCCTGCTCCGGCGCCCGGAACGAACTTAACCTGCGAGGGGCTGGTAATCTTAGCCACCTCGGCGACTATATCCTTATCGACCGGAGATGTAATCTGACCGCCGTCTGACCAGAAGACCTTATAACCATTGTATTCCTTCGGGTTGTGAGACGCAGTCACCATCACACCGGCCGTCGCACCCTTGAGGCGGATGCTATAACTCAGTTCGGGAGTAGGACGGATATCGTCGAACAAGAATACATGGAGACCGTTTGCGCTAAGGACATCTGCGGTAATCTTCGCAAATTCGCGGCTGTTGTTACGGCTGTCAAAGGAAATACACACCTTGATGTCTTCACCCTTCACGTTTGCGAGTATATAATTCGCAAGGCCCTGGGTAGCCATTCCTACCGTGTATTTGTTCATCCTGTTGGTTCCGACTCCCATTATGCCGCGAAGGCCGCCGGTTCCGAATTCCAGATTACGATAAAAAGCATCCTCCAGAGCGACAGGATCGCTGTCCATCAAAGCCTTTACTTCCTTACGGGTTTGCTCGTCGAACTCTTCAGAGAGCCAGGACTGAGCGGTGGTTTTGTAATCAGACATATTATTGGTTTTAGTTTAACTTTCTTTAATCTTTCAAATTTAGCAAATTATTTTTTGATATACCAATATCCGCCTGCGGCCGGGAACTCCCTCGCTCGGGACTCGGCTCGCAAGTCTTTGACTTGCTCGCTCGGACCCTTCCATCGTTATCTTCGTCCTCGCTGCGCTCGAACTCGCTTCCGACGGACACCTCCCCGCTCCCCGTGGCCGCGGGTGGCCACGCCCGCTCGAGGGAGCTCCCGCTCCTTCGGCTCTTTTTTAGTATATTTGCAGAAATGAAAAAGTCATTTGCGCAAATAGTCGCGGCGGAGCGGAAGGAAGCGATTGAGAGGGTGTTGTCGAAGGTGCCCGAATGGACGGGCGCGGAGTTGACCGTACCCTCCAGGCTGGCTTCGGAGCAGTGTTCCTCGTCGGCGACGGCGCTCTATAAGGCAAGGCTGATCGGAGATTGTAAGGCAGTAGCGGATTTGACGGGAGGATTGGGAGTTGACAGCTGGGCTTTTGCGCAAAAGTCGGAGATTGTGTATCACAACGAGTTGAACCAAGAATTGTCGGGAGCCGTTAGAGCAAATTTTGCGGCGCTGGGACTCAGCAATGTCGAGTTCAGCGCGGAGGACGCGGCTCAAAGACTAGAGAGCCTGCCGGATGTAGATGCAATTTACCTTGATCCGTCGAGGAGGGATGGGGCCGGGAAAAAGGTGTTTTTGGTAGAGGACTGCAGGCCGGATGTGTTGGCACTGCTCCCGAAACTTTTCGAGAAGGCTTCCCTGCTGCTGGTAAAGCTGTCTCCGATGGCGGATTTGACTATGCTGCGCGAGCGTTTCGGCTCTAAACTCAGGGAGTTACACGTTGTCAGCCTAAAGGGAGAAGTTAAGGAACTGCTACTTGTCATTACTCGCGAAGGCAATCTTAAAACCAGCATAATCGCCACTGATCTTCAGTCGGAGCTGGTATTCACTCCGGACGAAGAGCAGCAATCCCTCGCGGTCTATCCCTCTACCGAAGCCGAGCTTACAGGCGCCCTTCTATATGAGCCCGATCCCGCAATTACGAAAGCCGGTGCGTTCAAACTGATATGCGAGCGCTATCGCCTTAAGAAACTCGCGCGCTTCACCCACCTCTATCTAGCCCTGGAGAAGCAGGCGTTCGGGAAGTATTTCACCGTCCTGGACGTATTCGACTGGGGCCGTGAGGGCTTCAAAGCCTGCGCAGCGAAATACCCCGCCGCCGAGGTCTCGGCCCGCAACGTCCCTATGAGTTCGGACGAATTGCGAAGCAGGCTCAAAGTTCGCTCCGCCGCAGACTATCACATCTTCGGCGTTACGCTGGACCTGCCCGAGGGGCCAGTGAGGAAGCTTATTGCTGCAAAGAGAGATTCCTAGTCCAGAATTCCTTGTCCGCTTCGTTGTCGTGGGCTGCTTGCTCGCCGCGGTAGCCGTGCATTCCGTCGGGATAGAGCATCAGGTCGAACTGCTTTGAGCAGCGCTGAAGGGAATCTACCAGAAGAAGAGTGTTCTGGAGGTGGACGTTGTCGTCGCCTGTCCCGTGGGTCAGCTTAAGTCTTGAGCGGGAAGGGTCGTAATTCCGTACGTAGTTCAGGACGCGAGCCTTCTTGTAGCCCTCAGCATTGCGCTGGGGGGTATCCATGAAACG
>CAJOJC010000032.1 GCA_905234775.1 uncultured Bacteroidales bacterium
TTTTTCATTTGTTCTTGTGAGAAGGAACCTCAGGACTTGCTCATTGGGCGTTGGGAAGTAAAAGAGACGATTGAGATTGAGAACGATTCAGATTTAAGTTTAGTGGATTCTTTCGTTGAGTATTGGACATTTGAAAAAAATGGAATAGGTAAGTCTCAGTGGGAAAGTGGTTCCGAAATGAGGGAGCAGGACTTCAAGTATAAGTACGATAAAGAATCAGATTCTATCATAATAATCCAACAGCACGAGGATGTCATAGCGGAGAAAGCAATGGAAATTGTTGAATTGACAAAAAAATCTTTTGCATTACGCTATAGAGGGACACTAACGCTTTTGGATGTTGTTATACAGAGTACGGAAACATATGAGGGTAAAAGGATTGAGTGATTGAAACAACCATACAAATAAGAGCACCTTGGATAACCTTGGTGCTCTTTTTTTTTACAACATAATGTCCTGAATGGTTGTATCTTCCCCTTCTGTCTTCTTGGGCTTGATATAGTACCAATATCCACCCGTATCTGTTCGTAAGCCGTCAGATATCTTTTTGCACCATTCAGGGCTCCTTGGATGCGTTGCGTTATAAGCCTTCAATGAATTTGAAATCTTCTGAGCCGTCTCAGGACTAACACTCCTGTCCTGACGTTTGTACTGTTTTTGACTTGTGTTTTCCATATAAGATGTCTTTTACTATAAATATCTGTTTACTTGGAAAAGTAGGGATATTAGGTTGAGTTTTTTTGATAAAAAAATATCAGAAAAAAATTTTGAAAACACTGTTTGTAGCCTACTAAACCTCAGCCTGAAAAAACCGCTTTTAGCGGATAACAGTTGAAGCCTAACTCCCCACAGGTAAAGCGTCGAACGGATAGCGGCTTAACAAGCCTAACCCCACCCGTTATGGCAAGAGGGCATTTACGAATAAGCCTAATATACCTCAACAAGTCGTTCACGGGACTATGGGTACCCAAATAAGCCTAAAAGGGGGTACCCCCTTGGAAATTACACGGCTTACATACAAGCCCAACTCAAGGATGGAATGCAGGTGTACGAATTTTTCGGAAATTTAAGATAATTGATGCAAGCAACAGTTGTCACGCCTATTTTCGTCTATTTTCATACTTGAATTATTTGACGAAAAACACAACAAATAGCGTGAGTATAATTCACTATGCTTCAATAAGATATAGGCTTTTATACTCGTCAAGATAGGGCGTTATTATGATTATTTGAATAGCCTGTCGTGAGGTGTAGAAAAGGGGTAGTAAAAACACACTTTTCATTATTATTATTCTGTTTGTCTACACATATAACTTATATGATTTTACGTCCAATGGTAGTAATAATAATTTCGCAAATAATTGGTTTATAATAATATAACTCAAAATTTATTATACTATGGTATTTTTATCTTGTTCATTGATGAAATCGCACATATGCCGAGAGCGACGGTGGAGGCGCTTCGAGGTCCTTTGGAGGACAGAAAGGTGACTATTTCCAGATTAAAAACGAAAGTGGAGTACCCGGCTTCGTTCACTTTGGTCGCCGCGTCCAATCCCTGCCCGTGCGGCTACTACGGAGAAGGTGATCGCTGCACCTGCACCCCTTCGCAACGCATGGCGTATCTCTCGAAACTGAGCGGACCCATTATGGACCGAATAGATCTGCAGGTCCTTGTGCGCAGCATTTCCCCGTCCAAAATCGCGGAGCGCGCTTCTCATCCCGCGGAGCCGTCGGCGACTGTCGCCGCCCGTGTGCTCAAAGCGCGGGACATCCAGCGCCTGCGGTTCTTCGGCGAAACGATCAACTGCAACGCCGAGATGAACAACCGTCAGATTGAAACCTACTGCAAACTCTCGCCGGAATGCCAGGAAACCATGCAACAACTCCTCACAAAAATGAAGTTCTCCATGCGAGCCTACTACCGCATTATCAAAGTCGCTCGAACTATCGCCGACCTCGAAGGCGTCCCGGACATCGCTGTCCGCCACCTCACCGAAGCCGCCGGATACCGCTTCCTCGACAGGCAGAATGTTTAGGTCCCTATTTCACCAACTCCACTTTGACGATTTTGACGGGGCTGAGAGGGCAGTCGCGAGGGTCGGTGTCCACACCGGCGATTTTGTCGATGACCTCGAAGCCCTCGATGGTCTCGCCGAAGACGGTGTACTGGCCGTCGAGTTGGGCGCAGGTGCGGGGATCCTGGACGATGTAGAACTGCGAACCGCTGGACTCACGCAGGGGGTTGGCGGCGTCGCCACGACGCGCGGCCGCGAGGGCGCCCTTCACATGGTGATGGGCGGCCACGAACTCGGCCGGCACGTTGTAGCCCGGGCCGCCTGTGCCGAACATGGACTTATTGGCCATATCCTTGGTGAGCGGATCGCCGGTCTGGATCATAAAGCCATAGATCACGCGATGGAAGAGGATTCCGTCGTAGAAGCCTTCGAGCGCGAGCTTGGAGAAATTCGCCTTGTGCTTGGGAGTATCAGAATACAATTTTACCCTGATGGTGCCCATAGTGGTGATTATGTCGAAGACTGGCTCTTCCGCCAGATTAGCCAGCCGCTCGCTGACTTTCAATGCTTTTTCTGCCTGTGCCATAGAATCCAATTGTGCTTTTTCAGCTGCTTCCGCGGCCGCCTTTTCCGCTGCGGCACGTTTTGCGGAATTACCTCCGCAGCCGACCAGCAGAAGCGCCGCTCCCGCAAGAATTGTTAAACAGATTATTCTTTTCATTTTGTTGAGATTTTTCGCTTTTGCAGATCAAATACTATCAGCGCGCCGTAGCCGGCCAGCAGAATGGTTCCCACTGAGAGCTTCAGCCATAACTTATCCGGCACCACTATATACGCCCCGTAGAACACAGCCGCAGCCAAGGTAAACAGCAGAATGGAGCGCAAATCATACTGCACGGGGTAGTACTTGCGTCCGACGAAGAAACTCATCAGCATCGCCACCGCATAGCCGGCAAACCCTCCCCAGGCGCAGGCAATATAGCCCACGCGCGGCACGAAGATCACATTCACCGCTATCATCACCACGGCTCCGACCGCGCTCATTATCGCTCCCCACCAAGTCTTGTCCGTGAGTTTGTACCAGAACGAGAGGTTAAAGTACACGCCCATAAAAATCTCCGCCATCATCACTATCGGTATGACGCGCAGGCCCTCCCAGTACGAAGGATGGATGAAGTAGCGCACGACGGGCATATAGAACATTACCGCCAGCCACGCCAACAAGGTGAACAGTATGAAATATTTCGTCCCCTCCGTCAGCACGTCCGGGTTATTCTTATCCTTGCCTCCGAAAACTATGGGCTCGTAGGCGTAACGGAAAGCCTGGGTAATGAGGGTCATGATCATCGCCACCTTCACGCAGGCGCCGTAGATACCGAGTTGCACCTGACCTTCCTGTCCTGGCATCAAATAAGGGAAAAGTATTTTATCAGCGACCTGATTCAAAATACCCACCAGGCCAAGAAGCAGCAGCGGCCACGAATAGGCCAGCATCTCGCGGCACAGTTTGCGGTCGAAGCCATAGAAAATGCCCTTGATTTCGGGGATGAAGCCGAGCGTAACAAGCGCGGTACATGCCAGATTGGCGAAGAAAATCAAACCGACTCCACCGTTGAAACGCTCATAAATGTCAGCCAGCGCGGGCACCTTCGGCATAACGAGGAATATGAACAGGTTCAGCGCTATGTTCACGAAGATGAAACTCATCTTCAGCGCCATGAACTTGATCGGGCGATGCTGCTGCCTCAGGCGGCCGAACATGATCGCCTGGAAAGCGTCCAGGCCCACAATCAATGCGAAGCAGCCGACGTATTCGGGATGGGCCGCATAGCCCATAGCGCCCGATATCGGGCGAAGGAACACGAACACCAGCGCCACGAACACCAGCGAGACGAGGCCCACCATACGCAGCGCGTTGCTGTAGACCATCTTCTGATCGCGGTCTTCCCTGCCGGCGAAGCGGAAGAAGGTCGTCTCCATTCCGAAGGTCAGCAGCGCGAGCAGCAGGGCAGAATAGGCATAGAGATTGGTCACTATGCCGTAGCCGCCGCTCTCGGCCGCTATTTTGTAGGTGTACAGCGGCACAAGCAGATAGTTCAGGAAACGCCCGACTATACTGCTGAGGCCGTAGATCGCGGTGTCTTTCGCTAATGCTTTAAGATTCATTTATTGCGGAAGTTGAAGCCTTTGAGTTCGAGCATTTTGTAGCCGTTGCCCTTGACTTTGGCCATGAACTTATCCAGATCCTTGTTGCCGAGTTCGCACCACTGCACCTCGCTCATCGCGAAGAGGCGAGGCATGATCATATATTCGAGCTGGGCCTCGGTGGGGATGTACTCAGTCCAGACATTGGCCTGGGCGCCCATAATATGCGCAGCCGCTTCCTTGCTGAGACCTGCAGTCGGGTTGAAAGAATAGACGGTCTCGATCGTGAGATTGCCCCACCATGCGCAGGTCGGCTCGCCCACGAACTCCTCAAGAGTCGGGGTCTCAGGGTTAGTGCGGGCTTCATTGAGAGCCTTCATCTTCGCATCATAGCCGAACTCGTCGCTCTGGCAGTAGTCGAAGTAGCAGTAGTCTGTCGGGGTCATAATCACGTCGAAGCCCCTGTTGGAAGCCTCGATTCCGCCAGCCAGTCCGCGCCAACTCATCACGGTCGCGCCTTCCTCCAGATCTCCCTCGAGGATTTCGTCCCAGCCGATAAGTTTCTTGCCCCTCGTGGCCAGGAATGCCTGCATCTCGGAAGTCACATAATTCTGCAGACGGGTCTCCGCCGATGCGTATTCGTCTGATTTAAGTCCAAGCGCCTTGATGCGAGCCTGACAGTCCGGGCACTGAGCCCACGCAGTTTTCGGGCATTCGTCGCCGCCGACATGGAAATACTCGCCGGGGAAGATATCGCAGAGTTCGCCGAGAACGGTCTTAAGGAACTCGAGGGTCGTGTCCTTTCCGGGGCAGAGCACGTCCGGGGAAACGCCCCAGATGGTCCACACTTTATAGTCGCCGCCCGTCTCTATGCTCTTGCCGGTGCAGCCGAGCCAGGGGTAGGACGCCAGCGCCGCGACCATATGGCCGGGGAGGTCCACCTCAGGGACTATGGTGATGCCAAGTTTAGCGGCATATTCGACCACGTCGCGCATCTCTTCCTGGGTGTAGAATCCGCCGTGGCGCTCGCCGTCGAAGCGGTACTGATCCGGCGTGAGACCGCCCTGATAGCCGATGATGGTCTCCGGGCGCCACGCTCCGATTTCGGTCAGAAGCGGGTAAGCCTTGATTTCGGCGCGCCAGCCCTGGTCCTCGGTAAGATGCCAGTGGAAACGGTTCATCTTGAGGGTGGCCATCACGTCCAGCACCTTCTTAACCTCGTCCACCGTCCAGAAATGACGGCAGCAGTCAAGGTGCATTCCGCGATAGGCGAAGCGCGGCTTGTCCTTGATCTCGCAGCATGGCAGTTCCCATTTCGCTTTCTCGTCCGTAGCCTTTCCATAGATGGAGACCGGCATGAGCTGCTTCAATGTCTGAATCGCATAAAGGAAGCCGCCGTCTGAATTCGCCTGAATCACGGCTTTCTTCTTGTCGATCTTGATCGTGTAGGCTTCGTCCACCAGAGTCGGGTCCACGGCGAAGATGATGCCCCTGCCGTTTCCGGAGCGCACTGTTTCGGCAAGGCCGACGGGTTTGGAGACCGGATAGATCTGGCCGGCAACCAAAGTCAGCTGAGCCGACAGTTCGGCCACCGCCGCCATCGGGATCTCCCCTATCTGCGAATCGCAACTGATCGGGGTGCCTTTGAGTTTGAACGTGCCTTTGTCCTCGCGGATGCTGAGAGGCTGGGGAATGATGTTGATCGCGGATGCGAGCATCATCGCAAGAAGAGTGAGTTTCATATCTTAATACAGTATTAGTCCTAGTATTCCACCCGCTAATATAACATAAATCGGGTTGGCTTTAAAGAAGAAGGTTACAATAAATGCACCGGCGAAGAGCGCCCAACTCTTCCAGTCCGGGAAATTCTCCGCGATAACGCTGATCTGCGGGACGAGCCCGTCCATGGTGATGTGAAGGCACAGAATCACGGCGGCGGCGAAGATGAGGCCGGCCACCGTGGGCTTGAGCGCGCCCATCATGGTCACGAAACGCGGATCGTCGTGGAAACGGTTGAACGCCCGCATCAGGATGAAGAAGATGATAAACGACGGCAGGACGACCGCGAGGGTAGCGCTGGCCGAACCCACGATCGCGAGGAGGTTCGAGCCGCCGGCGTCGTGGATGACCTGATAGCCCACGTAGGTCGCGCAATTGATGCCGATCGGCCCGGGCGTGGTCTGCGAAATCGCTATGATATCGGTGAACGCGGCCTCGGTCAGCCAGCCGTGGACCTCGACTATCTGGTTCTGAATCAGCGAAATCATGGCTCCGCCGCCTCCGAAGTTGAACAGACCGATGACGAAGAACACCCAGAAGATTTGCAGGAGCAGGCCGATCATTTGCGTTTTTGGCCCTCCCTGGCCATAGCGATGCCAAGCGAGCAGACGAGCACCACCAGGATGATCCACACCGCCGAGACTCTGAGGAACGCGACGAGGAAGATTGTTGCGGCCGTCAGCACCCACGCCCACCATTTCGTTCGCGATTTGAGGGCCATGTTCACGGCTGGCACCAGAATCAGCGCGACCGCCACCGGGCGGAGGCCCTGGAAGATTCTTTGTACGACAGCGTTCTCCTTGAATGCGGTGAAGAACATCGCGATCACAAGGATCATTACGAACGACGGGAGCACGGCGCCGATGGTGGCGGCGATGCTGCCCCTGATTCCGCGTATCTTATAGCCCGCGAAAATGGCCATGTTGACGGCCAACAGTCCCGGCGCGCTCTGGGCGAGCACGACGACGTCGTCTATCTCCTCCGGAGCGACCCATTGTCTCTTGAGCATTTCGCGCTCGATGATGGGGATCATGGCATATCCTCCGCCTATTGTGAAGGCTCCTATCTTCGAAAAGACGCCGAAGATCTGCCATAGGGAAGCGTTGTTCCTTTCGGTTGCCATATTATTACAAATATAAGGATAATCTATTTTTTTTCTTATATTTGACAGCTGTTATGAAAGTTTTCGGGCTCATATCTGAATTCTTCCGCCCCTCTATAGGGGGGGGGTAACAGCCTGATATTCAATAGTTTAGATTTCTAATTGGCGCGTAGGCCCCGGGGTCTTCGCGCCATAACTGTTTTATGGTATGAAAAGAGTATTCTTCGCCATTTTTGCCGCACTTTTGATTTTCAGTTGCGGAGAGGAGCCGCTTCCGGAACCGGGTCCGGATAACCCCACTCCGACTCCCACGCCTTCAGGCCAGACTTGGTCCGTGAACGGCAGCGTGCAGAAAGGCCCGTTCACCCAGGGAACCAGCATCACCATCCAGGCGCTGGACGAGAAGCTCGACCCCACGGGCAAGAACTACTCGACGAAGACCACGGATGACGCGGGTCTGTTCGCCATCGGCAGCCAGATCGAGAGCCGCTATGTGGAGATAATCGCCACCGGATACTACTTCAATGAGATTGAGGGAAAGGTTTCGTCTTCAACCTTGACTTTAAGGTCGCTCTCGGACCTCAGCGAAGAGGGTAAGACCAACGTAAACCTTCTCACCACCCTCGAGTCAGATCGAATGATGGCCCTTGTCAAGGGTGGCAAGTCGGTGACCGAGGCCCGCAAACAGGCGGAGCAGGAGATATTCGCCGTGTTCAACATCCCGAACACCGTGGGCGATACTGGCTTCGACAAGATGGACATTACGGGTGGGACGGACGCGGATGCGATTCTGCTTGCCATCTCGGCCTCGCTTCAAGCCGGTCGCACAGTCGGTGAACTGTCTGAGCTCATCAGCAAGATAGCCGGCGAGGTAGCGACATCCGGCAAGCTCGAGACCGAGCGAATCCGTACTCAGATCCTAGACGGCTGCAAGAAGGTGGACGCCGATAAGGTTCGCAATAACCTGACCAAGCGTTACACAGACCTCGGAAAGACCGACTTCGTGATTCCGCCGTTCGAGGACTATCTGGACGTCAACGGTAACGGAGTCATAGATAAGAAAGACAGCTGGATCATCCTCGGACAGAACGACTTCGTGGTTGCGGACACTGGCGGCACGTTCGAGCTCGAGATGCAGCACAACGTGGACTTCGAAGTGAGCGTGGGCGGCTGCAACTGGCTCAGCTGGCAGGAGACCAAGGCCTACCTCCAGGACGCGAAGATAGTGTTCACGGCCCAGCCGAGCGAGGAAACCGACGCCCGCTATGCGGTCATCACCATCAAGGACAAGGCGACTTCGCACGCTGAGACCGCCACCGTCACCCAGAAGCAGAAAGACGCCCTCACGGTGAGCGCCTCCACCTTCGAGCTCGAGAAGGAGGGTGGTACCGTGGAGATCGTGATCGGCCACAACGCCGACGTGCAGGCGCGCTCGGACGCTTCCTGGCTCACTCTGTTTGAGACCAAGGCCATGACCTCCAACATCTTCGTCTTCAAGGCTTCGTCCAACCCCGAGGTCCAAACACGCGAGGGACACATCACGGTCACCATGAACTCGCTCTCCGAGACCATAACGGTCTACCAGAAGGGCGGCAGGACGCTGGTGCTCAGCGGCAAAGAGTTCACGGTCAGCCCCTATGGCGGACAGGTGAGCGTGCAGGCAACGACCAACGTGGACTATGAGGTCATCGGCCCGAATGTGTCTTGGATCACTATGGCGGAGGGAGCCGGCACCAAGGCCGTAGTCACGGACAATTACACCTGGACCGTCTCGGCCAACGACACCGGCGAAGAGCGCACGGCCACCATCGTCTTCAAGGACAAGGAGAGCGACCTGAGCGAGACGGTCACCATCACCCAGCAGCAGAACGATATCGTCGAAGGGCAGAATGCTTACACCATTCCATGGGAAGGCGGCACGCTGGATGTCCCCGTGCAGACCAACGCCGAGTTTACGGCCTCCATCGAGCAGGACGGCGAGTGGCTGTCTATTGTGGAAACCAAGGCGATGCATTCTTCCACTATCACGTTGAGTGCTCAGCCGAACCCGGACCTCTCGCCCAGAACGGCCAACCTTGTGCTGACTACCGGTCAGGGCAGCTGGCGCATCGCCATCACCCAGAAGGCCAACGCCCAGCAGGTAACAGTGCACGTCGCCACTCCGGGCACACTTTCGCAGGTGATCTCCGAGGAAGACCTGCACAAGATTATCAACCTGAAGATAACTGGTAAGTTGAATGAGGATGATTTGGAGTTACTCGCCGGTGGCTCCTACGTAAACGGTAATGTGATTGATCCCACTCCACATTTTGTTTGCGACTGGCTGGTAGAGGAACTCGACCTTTCGGAGATGACCACTACGACGAATGCAACTGGAGACATATTCCAATGTGTTCCTACTCTTACCAAAGTGGTTATGCCGCTGCATGTGGAAAAGGTCAGCGCGAAGGCGTTCTATTTATGCCAGAACCTGGCAACCGTGGATTTTGGAACGAATTCGGATATTCTTATTCTGGAAGGCATTGTGGTCACACAACACTACAATATCAACCGCCATTTTTATTACTACGGCGCTTTCCAGAATTGTATCTCGCTAAAGACCGTAACGCTCCCGGACAATCTGGAGGAGTTCCAGGCAGGAGCGTTTATGAACTGCAGCGGACTGGAAACCATCATTTTCCCCGAAAGTTGTAATATTCGCACGATTAAACCCAGCCGCGAATGGTGGAGTAACGGTTTGGGCGGTGATTATATTTATATGGGTCATTTCTGGGGCTGCACTTCTCTTGACACTGTAGTGCTTCCGAGTTCTGTGCGAAAGATTGAACAATACGCATTTCAGGGTGCCCAGTTCCGAAAGATTGTTTTTCCCGCTGGCGTTAACAACATAGAGACCGGCTATCTCTTTGACGGCTGTTCCCGTCTAGAGGAGGTGTCGCTTCCGGCTTGTGTGACCGAATTCGCCCCTTATATGTTCAGGGGTTGCAAGGCGCTGAAAAATGTTGAGACAGCAAAACCGATTACCCGCTACGGCGACTACTGCTTCGACGGGGCCAACTCCGATTTCTTCAAATTGGAACAGGGCATAGAATACGGAACCTATGTCTTTGCCAATATGGACAGAGAGAGTTTGGAACTCCCCGACTGGTTCAAGACCATCCCCGCAGGCATGTTCGCTGGATGGACAAATCTGAAAGAGATTGATCTGGGCTGCGTTGTTGAAATCGGGGAAAGAGCATTCTACCAATCTGCGATTACTGAACTCGTATTACCAGAATCAGTAACTTATGTTGGTAGCGACGCATTTGACTTAGCCCCGTTGGAAGCAATCGAAATACGTTGTAACAATGCTAAACTCTTCGGGCGATTCGGAGGCGACCAACCAATACGAGTAACAATAGCAAATACTGTCGTGTCGGCTGCCGGCCGTTTGAATTCAAACATTAACGAGATAGTGTTTGAGGAGGGAAGCAGATGCGAAGTGTTCGGCATTGCTGGAAATACAGGTATTACATCCATTTCTTTGCCATCCACTGTAAAGAGACTGGAAGATTACGCATTTGCTAATACTAAGATTAAATCAATCGTCCTCCCGGATAATCTTGAGTACATAGGAGAAGGGGTGTTCTGGCTCTGCGCAGAGCTCCGTAAGATTGCCATTCCTGCGGCGGTGGATACAATTCAGTCATATGCGTTCTCAGGTTGTACGAAACTCTATGAAGTTACAATACCCGAGAATTCATCCCTCAAATATCTTGGAGCCAAATTGTTTAGTGTCTACAGTGAGTATTCCGGCTATTACGCTTGTGATCTTGATGAGTTTATCGTCCGTGGCAGCGAAACGCTCACCGTGGATCAACAGGCGTTCCACTATTTGGATGAGATAACGATAGGAAAGAATATTAAGAGACTCATTACCGATCTTAGCAACACCTGGGCTTATTATAGTGATTATAACTATTATCTGCCGAAGAAAGTCTTTTTCGAAGAGGGTTCGATCCTGGAAGAACTGGACATCAAAGGGGTATTTGAGAGGACGGCAGAAGTCCACCTCCCGGCGACCGTCAAGTTCATTGGCGAATACGTTTTCGAGAACTTCGTCGGCACCATTTACGTCCCTGCGTCAGCATATTCCGCCTTCCAGGCCGCCTGGGGCGACAAAGACTGGTGGAGTCGCGTCGTCGCGGAATAACCGGAGCCTCTCTATCTCAACGTACATACCTTCGCCTCGGCTGGCGGAGGTATGTGCGTTTTCGGTCGTTTTCGCGCATACCTCCGCTTATTTCAGGGGAGATATACACGCCTCAAATATAAACAATATTTAATTTGTACAAAATTTAAATTGTTGTTATCTTTGCAAAAAGAGCATTGTATGAGATTTGAGGATGTATTGCATAACGGCAGGCTTTGGGCTGTTGTATATGATGGTGACACGCAAGATATTTTGACAAAAACGTTTGCCAATTGGTTGAATCCTGCTTTTCTGGAAGATTTCTTCAGTCGAAACAGCAAGGATTTGGAAGCATATTTCCATATAACCAATCTTGATCTAGCCATATACGATACAATCTCAGATGCGGTGTCTTTGTCTTGTCTGATTCTGGATATACGTCCAGAAGCAAATTTGGATGTTTTCTTTCGCCCTTTAGAAAATCAACGAATCCGCGAAATGCTTCTTTCCAGAGAAAAGGCAAAAGGGAAAAGACAGAGCTCTCACAATTCCTGGCTCAGGATATATGCAATCAAACTGGACAAAGGGATATATCTAATCACGGGAGGAGCAATTAAGCTAACACATCTTATGTCGGAGAGGGAGCATACCCTTAATGAACTGAAAAAGATGGAAATGGTAAGGAATTATCTATTAGACAGTGGCATTGTTGATGCGGATGGAATAAAGGAATAAACACTATGAATACCCTGGATTACCTTAAAGCAAACGAATACAAAAGCGAAGCTGATTTTATC
The DNA here is from genome assembly GCA_905234775.1 of uncultured Bacteroidales bacterium. Next base: position 12,013 of record CAJOJC010000032.1, read on the forward strand.
ACTAAGGCTCAGTACCTAAAGGACAATTGGCCATGGTTAAAGTATTCCTATGCCATCGCCATTAAGGTCCGGCGAAGGATGAAAGAGTTAGGCATGTCGCAAAAGGAACTGGCAATGCAGTTGGGCTGCACTCAGCAACATATTTCAGTATTGCTGGGGGGCAAGGCCAATATGACTCTTGAAACCATGGCTAAACTGGAGCATGCCCTGTTATTTGACTTAATAGGAAATAGTCTTCAGGAATTCAATTATTTGAACGATTCTTCGGTTAGCGGGCCCATTCCCAAGGGGTTTAAAACTAGTGAACTAGTTGAAGGATACAAACCAAGAAAGAAAAAAGGCCCTAAAAGCGCGAAATAATTTGTAAAGTTCAAAAAAGTGACTATATTTGCAGTCCTTTTCGCGCAAAGCGGAAAAGTTCATTGAAAATACTGAAAGATAAGTACAAGCAAGTACCGAGAAACAAGAAAATCGAGAGCGTTAATTTCTTTTGAAATTTAAGCGTCGGGGTCAAGCTAAGATTTATAAAAATAT
>CAJOJC010000033.1:0-11992 GCA_905234775.1 uncultured Bacteroidales bacterium
CTGGGGCAGACTGGTCGACCCTTCGACAGGTACGCCATACGCTCCCGGCAATGAGCCGACCCTCTTCCTCGGCAGGGGCTTCACCAGCCATGAACACCTGACTAAACTGGGGCTCATCTACGCCAACGCCAGACTCTACGACCCTCTCCTCGGTCGCTTCCTTAGCCCCGACCCCTACGTCCAGGACCCAGACTTCTCCCAAAACTACAACCGTTACTCCTATTGTCTCAACAATCCGCTGAAGTATACTGATGAGAGTGGGGAGGTCTTCTTTACCGCGACCTTATTGACCGCAATGGGCATAGCGGCTATCTTGGGTGGTCTGTCAGGCACTTGTATTGGAGCCTTGAATGGGGCACAAGGCTGGAATATGTTTGGATACATAATTGGAGGCGCCTCAATTGGTGCCTTGTCGGTTCTTGCTGGTGGCGCTCTCAGCGCATCAGGAGTCGCCGCCTGGTGGGCAGGAGCGGTCTCCGGGGCGGTTGGAGGAGCCGGTTTTAGTGGCCTCTCAACAAGTTGGGATGCCCACGCGATGGCAATAGGAGCTTTAAAAGGAGCAGCGTCTGGCTTTTTGGGCGGAGCTGTCAGTTCTGCGATTGGAGGTGGTTGGGGGGCCGCCGTTGGTGGTGCGGTTTCTTCAGGGACAAATACTGCGCTTAATGGAGGAGATTTTCGACAAGTCGCAGCTTCCTCTATCCTGGGTGGTTTATTGTCTTATGCTAGTTATGAATTATCGTCATATATTGGATGGCGATCATCAGGGAAACAACTAGCTTCTGTTGATATTTCTTATGATCAATATAAAACAGTTCAGGCCGATTATCAACGCTCTCGTTTTTGGGGGAAAGAATATGGTGGTTTTTTAATGAACGATGGCTCTACTCAAAGATTTCCACGTGCGTGGAGGCATGAATATGGGATAGAACCGCCAAGTGGAAATGGTGTTGAAATCCCTGATGGCGCGCGGGCGATGTATCATACACATTGGGACGTACCAAACAAAACAATTATTGTCGATTCTTTTGGAAATGATGTCAGCAAAATGACCCCAGAACAATTAATCTCTGTTCAAAATGCACAAAAAACAACGACAGAAAGAGGTCATAGTCCTTACGATTATATCTCTATTGATTCTTTTGTGATCAATAGGTATGAAACAAGTTTTAGCCCAGGTAATTCTGAACGCGCTTTCATTATACAAGATACTTTTTTTAGATTTTTCCCATTATGGTTTTATTGTCGTTTTTAAAGAAAAGAATATCACTTTCTTTTCTGTGTTTATCCATCTCACTCATTGGCGCGGCTCAAAACACAATACATATAGGCCCTTGTACCAACTCATTGCACGAAGAATTGCCGGATGAGTATAAACTGCCTTATCCGCTTCTTCCTGATTCTAATCTTGAAGGAAGAGATGTATCATTCAGGGACTCACTAATAGTTTATCCCGTTTTAATTGTCAATGGGATCGTTATCAACGATAACCATACGATTGACTTATTTCGTAATGCATATGACCCCAAACGCATTCGCTTCAAACGCCTCTCGTATAAACAGGCGAAACGAAAAAGAATCCCTTGCAATAAGGATGGGGCCCTCATTGTTAGAGTTCCCAGGTATTCTCTTACTTTATAGCCAGGGTCTCTATCTCAAGTAAGTTATGAAGGTTATTCTGCTTATTGGATATTAATGGCTTGGAGCCATAATTCCAATCTATCCACTCCTCCTCATAATACCAATGACGGGCGAATCATTTATCCGGATATGTCGGAAGACTACCATTATGTGGAAAAAACATATGATGGTCCGATATAGCCGAATCACTATGTGAGGCTATTTGTGGACCAAATACTCTCCCGCCCCCGTTTTCGTAGAGATGCCTCCACTCATGATTTCAAACCATATGAAATATGAAAGTTGATATTATATAGTATTGTTCGTAATTAGACAAAGATTACTAACTTTGAAAAGCTATGACAAAGAATAAGAAAACTCCGGAGGTCCTCGAGGACCTGAAGAACAAAGAGGACAAGAAAGCCCGTAAGAAGGAGCTTAAGAAACTTGTCGTCTACGAGGCCATCATGAAGCCCAAGTATGAGGAAGGATTGAAATAATCCGAAAATTCCGTATATTTGCAAAAGAAACAAGGGGTTCTGCCGAAAGGCAGGACTCTCTTTTAGTTGACAAAACCACAAACAAAATATGGCAGAAGTACATTACATGAGTCAGGAAGGACTCGAGAAACTGAAGAAGGAACTTGAAGAAGCGCTTGCCCAGCGCCCCGTGATTGCGGCCCAGATCGCTGAGGCCCGCGAGAAGGGAGACCTCTCGGAGAATGCCGAGTACGAGTCGGCCCGCGAGGCTCAGGGCCTTCTTGAACTGAAAATCGCGAACCTTAAGAATATGATTTCCAATGCGAAGGTCCTCGATGCTTCTCAGCTCTCGACCGACAAGGTCCAGATGCTGACAACCGTCGTAGTCGAGAACCTTACAGCAAAGGCTAAGATGAAGTTCTCGATCGTAGGCGAGTCGGAAGCCGATTTCTCTAAGGGCAAGCTCGCCGCAACTACCCCTATCGCCAAGGCCCTTATCGGTCACGGCGTAGGCGAAATCGTAGAGGCTCAGGTCCCCGCCGGTGTCCTTAAGTTCAAGATCCTCGAAATCAGCATCTAAATGACCATCTTCACTCGCATCGCAAAGGGTGAGATTCCCTCGTACAAGGTGGCGGAGAGCGAAGACTTCTACGCCTTCCTCGACATAAGCCCCCTTGCCGAAGGCCACACCCTCGTCATCCCCAAGAACGTTGAGGACGACTATATCTTCAATCTTGACCAGAAAACCTACGAAGGTCTTTGGGCTTTCGCCCGCAAGGTCGCCGTGGCCCTGAAGGCCGCAGTGCCTTGCAAGAGGGTAGGAGTGGCTGTTCTTGGAATGGAAGTGCCTCACACACACATCCATCTCGTACCCCTTCAGACTGAGGGAGACCTCGATTTTAGAAAGAAGCGCCCGGAGGTCTCGGACGCCCGTAAGGCCGAGTTGGCCGCAGCAATCCTTGCTGAATATGAGAAGCTCTAAAATACTTGCGCTGGGTCTTGTCCTGGCGCTTTTCGCTTCGTGTGCCCCTAAGGCCCGTGTCAATATGACCGTTGAGGGCGCTCCCGCAACAAAGTTGGCCGTCCACAAATTGAATGTAAGTTCTTCGGATCTGCTGGATTCCGTGAAAACGGATGCGAACGGCAGTTTCAGATACAGTCTTCCCGTGAAGAAGGGACAGCCCGAGTTCGTGTATATTTACAAAGGCGATACCCGTCTTGCCGCGCTTCTTCTGGAAGCAGGAGAAACCGCTAAGGTTACAGCAGATACTCTCGGAAACTACAGCGTCGAAGGTTCTGAAGGCTCGGCCGAACTCGCTGGAATCGAGAAAGCCTATTCGGAGTTCATAAGTCAGATGGCCGCCGCGACAGAGTCCGGCGAGGCTACGAAGCTCTATGTCCGTTACCATCGCGACAGAACGGCTTATGTCCTGAACCACACACATTCCCTTGCAATCGTCCCCGTTCTTTTCCAGAACCTTGCAGCCGAATTGCCAATCTTCAGCCAGTCTACTGATGCCCTGATCTTCAGGGCTGCGGCCGATTCCCTTAAGACCGTATATCCGGAGAGCAAGTACGTTAAGGCTCTAGAGACCGAGGCGGACAGGCGCCTGAACAATATGGCCATCGAGCATGCCGTTCTTAACGCCGAGCAGGCGGGCTTCCCGGACATGTCCCTTCCCGATGTCAATGCAGAGAAAGTGTCTCTCGCAGGGGTGGACGCAAAAGTGATCCTTCTCCACTTCTGGGATGTATCAGATGCCGAGCAGAAACTCTTCAACGTGGAAGTGCTTCTCCCCGTTTATGAGAAGTATCACTCAAAAGGACTAGAGATTTATTCCGTAGGTGTTACCGCAGACAAAGCCCTCTGGGCTTCTGTTATCAGGAATCAAAAGCTTCCCTGGATCAATGTCTGCGACGGTCTCGGGGCGGCTTCTCCCGCAGTTGGTCTCTACAACCTTCAGACTCTGCCTACCACCATCCTCATCGCCGGAGACGAAATCTCCGCCGCGAAGATTGACGGCGAAGCCGGTCTCCGCCGTGAACTGGCAAAACTGCTGAAGTAACTTAAAAGAGTTTTTTCCTCGACACCGTCGCGACGAAGTCCTTCAGGTAGAAGGGCTCGAAGTAGGCCGTGTCGGCGAAGTCGCGCTCCTCAAGCTTGCGGAATGCCAGCGGCGCCATCGAAGCGGCATCGGCGACGACTTCCTCGAAGACGAATCCGGGACGGCCAAGAACCTCGCGGCACTTTAGCGCGCCATCGCCGGCGAAAAGAACGGTGCCATCTAAATCAGCAAACGAATCAGAATCTACTACCACCGGCGCGATTTCAGAGAGCCGCTCGCCGGCGGGGGAGTAGACGGCCGAGTAGACCTCCATCCTGCGGGCGTCGATCATCGGGACAATAGCGGTGCACCCGGCCGGGGCCAGCCCGCCGGCGAGCGCCTTCGCGACGATGATGTCCGGAGTCGAAATACTGATAAGTGGAATACCCGCGCCGAAACACAAACCTTTTGCAGTAGATGAGCCGACGCGCAGTCCGGTATATGAACCGGGCCCGGCGCTTACGGCGACCGCCGCGCAGTCCGCGACCTTCAGGCCGGCTTCGTCGAGGACCTCCTTTACGAAGGGCGCGGTCATAGCGGCGTGGTCGCGGCCGACAGCGCTTTCGCGGTAGGCTACGACGCGGCCCTCTTCGGCCAGGGCGACCGAACAGAGCGAGGCTGAGGTCTCGATGAGGATTATCCTAGATTTCCTGGATGCCATTGCTTATCTTGGTAAACAAGCCTTCGAGATAGGGGAATACCGCATCGGTCAGTTTCTTAATCCATCCGTAGATGGTGGAGTCGTTCATAAACTGGGTGGAGAGATGCAGGTATTTTTCGTTCAGATCCCCGAAAATCACAAATAGAATTCCTACTACCAGCGCGGTATTGAAGATTGCAATCACAAAGCCGAGAATCTTGTTGAGCCAGCCAAGAGAGACTACGTCGATGACTTTAGTAAGGAGTCTGGCTGCCAGATTGAAAAGCAGGACGCAGAGGATGATCACTACCACGAAAGAAACGATGTAGAGAACGGTAGGAGAACCGAAGGTAATCCACTGAGAGAGCCATGCGCCGACCTTGTCTGCGAAGACGTAGGCCAGATATGCACTGACGAAAATCGACAGCAGAGCCACCAATTGTTCAATGAATCCTTTACTTATACCCCTGATTATTGCGGGGATAAATATCACCAGTAAAATGATGTCCAGTACGTTCATGGCTGTGTTTGTATTTCGCCTTGATTTTTGTTAAATTTGTAGGCTCAAAATTAGCGAAAAAAAATGACTTTTAAAGAGTATAAGGGTTTGGACCTTGTGGCCGCATCGGCAGAGGTACTTGAGAGGTGGAAGAAGAACCGCGCCTTCGAGCGCTCGCTCGAGCTGAGGGAAGGCGCTCCGGAGTTCATCTTCTTCGAAGGTCCGCCCAGTGCGAACGGAATGCCGGGAATACACCACGTAATGGCCCGCAGTATCAAAGACGCAGTCTGCCGTTATAAAACGCAGAGCGGCTTCAAGGTACGCCGCAGGGCCGGTTGGGATACCCATGGTCTCCCCGTGGAACTCGGAGTGGAGAAAAAGCTCGGTATTACAAAAGAAGACATCGGTACCAAAATATCAGTCGAAGAGTATAACAAGACCTGCCGCGAGGAGGTCATGAAATATACTAAAGAGTGGCGCACCCTTACCGAGAGAATCGGCTACTGGGTGGATATGGACGATCCGTACATTACCTACGACAACCGCTATATCGAGACCCTCTGGTACCTCCTGAAAGACATTTACAAAAAGGGTTACCTCTATAAGGGAAAGTCTATTCAACCGTACAGCCCAGCCGCAGGAACGGGTTTAAGTTCCCACGAACTCAACCAGCCCGGCTGCTACCGCGATGTAAAAGACACTACCTGCTGCGTGCAGTTCAAAGTCCTTGGCGAACAGGACCTGTATTTCCTCGCCTGGACTACAACCCCCTGGACTCTTCCCAGCAACTGCGCCCTCTGCGTAGGCCCTAAGATCGACTACGTAAAGGTCCGCAGCGCTAATCCCTATACCGGAATTCCAGCAACATATATCATCGCAAAAGACCTGGTCGGGACATGGTTCGACGGTAAGACAGAATACGAAGTTCTGCCCGGCGAAATCAAGGGATCAGACCTTGCAGGCATGCGCTACGAACAGCTCCTGCCGTGGTTCAACCCCGGCGAGGGTGCCTTCAGGGTTATTACGGGAGATTATGTTACGACTACTGAAGGAACCGGTATTGTCCATATAGCCGGAACCTTCGGCGCAGACGACGCCCGCGTCTCTAAAGAGAACGGCGTCCCCGCACTCTATGTCGTAGACCGCGACGGCAATCCTCAGGCCCAGGTAGATACCAAGGGCCGCTTCTACAGGCTGGAAGACCTTGACCCTCAATACGTCAAGACATCAGTCAATGTAGACCTCTATAAGCAGTGGTCCGGCCGTTATGTGAAGAACGCATACGACCCCGACGCTACTCCTGATACTCCTACTCTGGACGTAGATCTCTGCGTCTGGATGAAGCAGGAAAACAAGGCCTTCAAGATTGAGAAACACGTCCACTCCTATCCCCATTGTTGGCGTACGGATAAGCCCGTGCTTTACTACCCGCTCAACAGCTGGTTCATCAAAGCTACCGCCGTTCGCGAGAAGATGATGGAACTCAATGAGGGAATCGAATGGAAGCCGGAGGCTACCGGTACCGGCCGTTTCGGAAAGTGGCTGGAGAATATCCAGGACTGGAACCTCAGCCGCAGCCGCTATTGGGGAACCCCTCTGCCCGTCTGGCGTACTGAAGACGGCCGCGAGGAGCTCTGCATCGGCTCGGTGAAGGAACTTTACAGCGAAATCGAGAAAGCGGTGAAAGCCGGGGTCATGACCGAGAACCCGCTGAAAGCAAGGGGCTTCAACCCTGACGACATGTCGAAGGCTAACTACGACAAGATCGACCTCCATCGCCCGTACGTAGACAATATCTTCCTCGTGAGCCCGAGCGGCAAGCGTATGAAACGCGAAACGGACCTTATCGACGTCTGGTTCGACAGCGGCGCGATGCCCTATGCCCAGACCGGCCTCCGCGGACTCGACTCGTCCGATTTCGGGGCCACGGCCGACTTCATCGCCGAAGGCGTGGACCAGACCCGCGGGTGGTTCTACACCCTCCACGCGATCCACACCATGGTCAGCGGAACCCCCGCCTTCAAGCGCGTGATTTCGAACGGCCTGGTGCTCGATAAGAAGGGCGAGAAGATGAGCAAGCGCCTCGGAAACGCGGTAGACCCGTTCATGGCCCTGGATACCTATGGCCCGGACGCGCTGCGCTGGTACATGCTTACTAACGCCCAGCCGTGGGACAACCTCAAGTTCGACGAGGCGGGAGTAGACGAAGTGCGCCGCAAGTTCTTCGGAACGCTCTATAACTCATATTCGGTCTTCGCGCTGTATGCGAACATCGATAACTTCGATCCCGCGGCCCCGAAGGTCGCCTATGGGAAAAGGCCCATGTTCGACCGCTGGCTCATCAGCCGCCTCAACACCCTCGCGAAGGGGGTCAAGGCCGCCTACGAAGACTACGATGTGACCCTCGCAGGCCGCCTGGTCCAGGATTTCGTCTGCGATGACCTCAGCAACTGGTACATCCGCCTGAACAAGAAGCGCCTCTGGGGCTCAGGAATGAGCGAAGACAAGCTCTCGGCCTACCAGACCCTCTACGAAGCGCTGGTAGACGTGGCCCTGCTCTCGGCCCCTATCGCCCCGTTCTTCGCGGAACGGTTGTATCTGGACCTCGTCCCCGGAGTGGAGTCAGTCCATTATCAGCCGATGCCCGGTTCAGACCCCGCCCTTATCGATGCGGAGCTCGAAGAGTCGATGGCCTTCGCCCAGAAAGCATCCTCAATGGTCCTCGCCCTTCGCAAGAAGGTCGGAATCAACGTACGTAAGCCGCTCGCGAAGGTAGTCGTTCCCGTCATTGACGACGAAGTCAAGGCCCACATCGAAAAGGTCGCCGGAATCTTCCTCGCGGAGGTGAACGTGAAGGAAATCGAGTTCCTCCACGACACAACCGGAATCATTACTAAGAAGATCAAACCCAACTTCAAGACCCTGGGTAAGATATACGGTAAGCAGATGAAAGAGATCGCCGCCGCTTTCGCGGGCTTCGGCCAGGAGCAGATCGGCGAGATCGAGCGCTGCCCCGGAGACTATACCCTCGCCCTGCCTTCCGGCCCGGTGGTCCTTACTAAAGAAGACTTCGAAATCAACTCCGAGGATATGCCCGGCTGGCTCGTTGCATCAGAAGGCGCGCTTACCGTAGCCCTCGACATAGTCCAGACTCCCGAACTCATCCGCGAAGGCAATGCCCGCGAACTCATCCATCCTATCCAGACCCTTCGTAAAGACCGTGATCTGGATGTAACGGACAGGATCGAGACAGTTGTGTATGCCGGCGGAGAAGCCTATAACGCAATCGAAGAAGCGCTGAAGACTTTCGGGGATTATGTAGCCGCTCAGACCCTGTCGCTCAGCGTAACGCTGAAGCCCATAGAAGAGGCTCCGGCTAGCGCTTCAGAGGTAGAATGGGACAAAGACACCATCAAGATTGATATAAACAAAAAATAACAACAAAACACACTACAACTATGGCAGAAGAGAAAACACGCTATTCCGATGAGGAACTTGCCGAGTTCAAGGCCATCATCGAAGATATGCTAGCTAAAGCCAAGGCTGAGTACAACACCTATCGCGAGGTAGCAAGAAGCGGCGGTGCCAACGACATCGACGACACATCCCCCTCCTTCAAGACAGTGGAAGACGACGGCGCCAACCAACGTTCCAAGGAAGAGGCCAGCCAGCTCGCACAGCGTCAGTACAAGTTTATCAAGAACCTCGAAGCGGCTCTTGTCCGTATCGAGAACAAGACCTACGGCATCTGCCGCGTCACCGGTAAGCTCATCCCCAAGGAGAGGCTCCGCCTCGTGCCGCACGCAACCCTTACTGTAGAGGCTAAGGAGATGCTTGCAAAGCAGGGCAAGAACTAGAAGATGAAGATCTCAAAAGGAGCAAAGCTCGCCATACTCGGAATCGTTTTAGTCGTCATCGATCAGGTCATCAAAGTCCTGGTCAAGACGAACATGAGCCTCGGAGAGGTGATCCCGGTGTTCGGCAACTGGTTCCGCCTTTGTTTCGTGGAGAACGAAGGCATGGCCTTCGGCATGAAATTCGGCGGAGTCATCGGAAAGGTGCTTCTCTCCCTGTTCCGTATAGTTCTTACCGGTTTCCTTATCTGGTGGATCGGTAAACTCATCAAAAAGGGTGATACCCCTGTAGGGGTTCTCATCGGCCTTACTCTCATTACTGCCGGCGCTTTCGGCAACATCATCGACAGCTTCTTCTATGGAATCATCTGGCCCGAGCTCAGGCTCGCCGGAGCACCCTTCGGCTTCATGTTCGGAAAGGTGGTCGATATGTTCAGCGCTACCTTCTTCCCGCCCGTCTTCAACTTCGCAGACAGTTGTGTGACGGTCGGTGCCTTCTACCTGATCCTCTTCCAGTGGAAGTTTTTCTCCCGCGAAGAGCCTAAAAAATAAAACCACAAATCAGATATATATGCGCAAGCTTTTCTACGCCGCTCTCGCAGCGCTAATGATTACTCCTGTTTTCGCTCAGGAGGCTTCCAATTTCGCAGCCACCCCTCAGATGGGTTGGAACAGCTGGAATAAGTTCGGGGTCAACATCAACGAAGACCTCATCAAGGCTACGGCCGATAAGATGGTCGAACTTGGCCTCGTCGATGCCGGTTATATCTATCTCAACCTTGACGACGGTTGGCATGGCCAGCGCGATTCTCTCGGCTTTATCCACGAAGACCCCGTGAAGTTCCCTTCGGGAATCAAGGCCCTTGCGGATTATGTCCATTCGAAGGGCATGAAACTCGGCATCTACAGCGACGCCGGCTGGAAGACTTGCGCCCAATGTGCAGGCAGCTTCGGTCACGAATTCCAGGACGCTTATACCTATGCCCAGTGGGGTGTAGACTACCTTAAGTACGACTGGTGCTTTGCGGAAGAGATCAACCCCAGGGGCGCGTACAGGCTCATGAGCGAGGCCCTCAAGGCTACCGGCCGCGAGATTTGGTTCAGCATGTGTGAGTGGGGAACCAATAAACCGTGGGAATGGGGTGCAGAGGTAGCGCAGTCGTGGCGCACTACCGGCGACATATGGCCGTACTTCGACACTATCCCTGCCGAATTCGAAGGCCAGTGGCACGGTGATCCTATCATGAAACTCGTCGACCTCAACGAGCCGCTCCGCGCCTATGCGGGCCCCGGCCATTGGAATGATCCCGACATGCTCGAAGTGGGCAACGGCCCCCTCACTCTCGCCGAAAATCGCGCGCACTTCAGCCTCTGGTGTATGATGGCAGCCCCTCTGCTGATGGGCAACGACCTCACCACCATGCCCGACGAAATTCTGCAGATCCTCTGCAATAAAGACGTCATCGCCATCGATCAGGACACCCTCGGAATCCAGGGCCTTAGGCTCAAGAGCGAGGGCGGAATCGAGTACTGGTTCAAGCCCCTTGCGGGCGGTGACTGGGCAGTTTGCCTGCTCAACCGTGGTCCCGAAGACAAGGTCGCAGTTATCGATTGGGAGTCGCTTAAGTTCACGGACGAGCTCAGCGGCCTCACCTTCGATCCCGAAGGCTGCAAGGCCCATAACCTCTGGGACAAGAAAGTCAGGCCCGTCAAGACCCGCGGAATCCAGAAGGTTTATATCCCGACCCACGACGTGCTCCTTTACAGGGTAAGCAAGTAATGAACGAATACACAAGATTTTTTAAGTACACGCTGCTTTCAGCCAGCGCCGGGCTCCTGGAGATGGGTTTCTTCACCCTCTTCAACGAGCTCTTCCACTGGCACTATTGGGTTTCGTATTTCATTGCCCTGGTGATCTCCGTTATCTGGAACTTCACCATCAACAGAAAGTTTACTTTCAAGTCGGCCAACAATGTCCCGATTGCGATGTTGAAGGTATTCGGGTATTACTGTGTCTTCACTCCCGTTTCTCTCTGGCTCGAAAACGAGCTCGCCGGAAACCTGTGGTGGAACGAGTATCTAGTTACTTTCATCAACCTGGTGTTCAACCTCGCAACCGAGTATACCTTCCAGCGTCTGGTGGTTTACGGTAAAAACGTAGATCAGAAGTAATAAGTTATGGGTCTTCTTCTCCTCTTCCTTTTCGGCACGATGGCCGTCTCGTTCCTCTGCTCTGTGTTGGAGGCAACGCTGATGAGCACGCCCATCTCGTACATTACCCTCAAGGAGGAGGAGGGGTACAAACCCGCGGCTCAGTTTAAGAAATTCAAGACGGAGTCTTCAAGGCCCATCGCCGCTATTCTGTCGCTGAATACCATCGTCAATACTATCGGCGCGGCAGGAGTCGGCCGTCAGGCTACTATCCTGTTCGGGTCGGCGTGGTTCGGAGTTATCACCGCTATCGCCACCGTCCTTATCCTGGTCTTCTCGGAGATTATCCCCAAGACTATCGGTACCTCCTATTGGAAGTCTCTGATGGGCTTCGCGACCTATGCGCTGAAAGCGCTCGTGTTCATCATGTTCCCGATAGTCTGGCTGGTGGAGAAACTGACCAAGGTTATCGCGCCCCGCGATGCGGAGGTAGCCGTCTCGCGCGACGAGGTCGCGGCCATGGCCGTGGCTTCCGAGGAAGAGGGTGACCTTGAGCAGGACGAAAGCACGATCATCCAGAACCTGATTAATATGGACGAGGTGACAGCCTCGGATGTGATGACCCCGAGAGTCGTGGCGGCAATCGC
>CAJOJC010000033.1:11999-13263 GCA_905234775.1 uncultured Bacteroidales bacterium
ACGAGCGCTTCGCCCACCACTCCCGCATACCTGTTTATGCGGATAACGACGAGTATATAACCGGATATATCCTCAGGATGGAAGCCCTCCAGCTGATGGCGGACGACAAGTTCGACCTGACACTGTCCACTATCAAGCGTGATATCCCTTCGTTCAGCGAAGATAAGCCCCTGGACGAGATTTGGGATGAGATGCTCTCGAAGGACGAACAGATAGCTGTCGTCATCAACGAATACGGTTCATTCCAGGGAATTCTCACTCTCGAGGATGTGATTGAAACGCTTCTTGGCAGCGAGATAGTCGACGAACAGGATACGGTTCGCGACATGCAGCAGCTCGCCCGTGACCGCTGGACCCGCACCCAGCGCACCGCCGCCGCGCTGGCTGCTAAGAAAGCGGCCAAAAAGGCCGCTTCTTAGCAGCCTTCGGGCCTCTAACCGCTACCCGCCGTCATCCCCGACCTGATCGGGGATCTTTTATTTTTGGATAATAGTGATGTTTTCGGTTTCGAGTCTGATTCGAAGCCAGTTGGTTATTTTGTCTATCGTTTCTTGAGAAAGGTCTGTCTGAGCCGTCAGCAGAACGATAATCTGATCGCTGGCATCTCCGGTCTGAGGGTCGATTGATTCGCCGCGGGAAATGCTCACTTCTGAAATGTCTTCATACTGCGCCGCTATTTCCATTGCGAGGGTTTTGGCGGGCAATTCCTTGGACTTGTATTCCTGAAGCTCGGAGTTCAGATCCTGAAGGGCGGAACTCATCTCGTTGAGCTTTTTAGTGTTGTCTTCGTAATAATTCTTCAGAAGTTCGCCGTCTATACCGGTGCGGACTGTGGCGTCTTCGTGGAAGGTGAGCTGGTTGCGCTTGATTCCGAGCTCTTCTGCGTCCTGATAAATGCTTTCCTTCTCGGCGTCAGGGAGAACTTCGCCTGCGAGATAGAGTTTTACGGAATGGCCCCGGCGGCCTTCTTTCTGGATTTCGTAGTTGAAGATGTAGCTTCTTCCTACCGTCTTATTCTTCTCGACAAGGGTCTCGACGTTGCGTTCGAAGTTGGTCTCGCGCACTATCTGGACAGCGGAGATGATGCTGGGGACGATAATCACTATCATAATCGCCCAGATGATTCTGCGGGAGCGGCGTCTGCGCTCTTCGTTCTCCGCATTGGCGGAAGGGAAGCGGAGGTATTTCGCTACGAGGAAGGTAGCCAGGGCAATGAAGATGCTGTTGATTATGAACAGGTAAAGCGCGCCGAAAATGAACTTAG
>CAJOJC010000034.1:0-11938 GCA_905234775.1 uncultured Bacteroidales bacterium
CGGGAGCCCAGTTCGACAAAGCCCGGAGTGACGCAGATGCGCCGCCCGCCCTGAGGAAGCTTCATCGAAGCGAGTACTCCAAGAGCCATGGCCGCGCCAGTAGGATTGGAGTTATATGCGTCGTCGAGAATCGTCAGCGAACCTCTGCGGGACATGCTGAGCCTGTGCTCCACCGGCTGAATCTTACTGACCGCCAGCGCAATCGAACGGTCCGGAATTCCCAGATGCTTTGCTATAACTATCGCGCCGGTCAGGTCCAGAATATTAGCCTCGCCGAGCAACTGAGTCTTAAGATGCAGCGAACCGGCGGCATCGATAACATCGAACTCCATTCCGCCGGGAGTGTACTGAATGCCAGAAGCGCGGACATCAACCCTATGAGCATCGATTCCGAAACGGACAATAGAGCAATCCTCACGGATTCCGCCATACGAAGCAATACCAGGGGACTCGAAGTTAACGACTCCGAAACCATCAACAGGCAGCGAGTCTATAAGTTCAAACTTAGTCTTCTGAATGTTCTCAAACGAGCCGAAGGTCTCAAGGTGCATCTCCCCCACCGCAGTGACGATACCCATCACAGGGTGTACCAGATCGCATATTTCTTTAATATCTCCGACCTCCTTCGCGCCCATCTCGCAGATGAACACTTCGTGGAAGGGCTCGAGATTTTCGCGTATGGTACGGACAACACCCAGGGTCGTATTGTAGTTCCCCGGGGTCATCAGAACATTGTATTTCTCGCTGAGTATTCTATACAGATAGTTCTTGGTACTGGTCTTCCCGAAACTGCCGGTAACGCCGATAATAATCAGATCCTTATGCGCAGCAAGTTTCCGACGAGCGTCCTTGATATACCAATTATTGATAGCCTTCTCAATCGGACTGTTGAGCCAGTCTGCAATACAAAGAACAAACGGGCAAAAGAGGATGATCAACGCCGATAGCCAGAACACCCCGAAGAACCAGGGAGCCAGGGTCAGAGCGACGGCCACCAAAGTCGCAGTGATAGTCAGACGAACCATTCTCTTCGTCATAACGAACTTCACCTTCGACTTCCCGAAAAGTCTGGGATACGGGTTGTCCTTAAGCCACAGCAAGAACCGGTCGCGCCTGTTCGAATTCTGCTGAAACATCTGGAGGTAAAACCTCATATACAGAATCCACGCGGAAACCCACAGGACTATGAACGTTATGATAAGAGCAGTCATTTCAAAAAGTTATTGGCAACTGACCTGAACAGCCCGGGATCTTCCAGGAACGAAAAATGAGTTCCGCCCTTGACCGTAATCAAACCGGCGTCCGGCAACAGCCGCGCCATCAACTGGGCATCCGAAAGTGGAGTGGCAGTATCAGCGGTACCCCAGAAAAGGATAACCGGAACAGTAATCGAAGGCAGCAACTTACGAAGATCCTGATTCACGGTCTTGGACAGGACCGCCTTCATCATGGGCGAGGCCGCAGCATAGTCTGAAGAGCCCTTGCCGGCGCGCATGCGTTCGAAGCGCTCAGTATCCCGAAGCACCTTCAGAAACCACCACTTCGCAATCTTGTACTTATATATTTTTATGTAGTATCCGAGAGAGCGCTTAGGCTTGATTCCGGCCGCATCTACCAACATCAGACGGGAGATTTCACACTTAGACGCAAAAACTATCGCGACCCTTCCGCCGAACGAATGACAAATAATAGACGGCTTAACTACCCCGACAGCAGCGCAGAAAGCCTCCAACATCTCTTCGTATTCAAACACGCCCCAGACGGTCGGCGGCTCGTCAGACTCCCCGAATCCCGGAAAATCCAGCGCAATAACGCGATGATTCCGAGCGAAATCTGCGACAAACGGATCCCAGATAGAATGGGTACATCCCCAGCCGTGGAGCAACAGAAGGTCAGAGCCTTCTCCGGAAAGCTCATAATAAACTTTAACTCCGTTGTAGTCGAAAAACATCGCTTAATCGAAGAAGCCTTCTTCTTCCGAAGCCGGCGCGTAACTCTGATTATCGTCGGTCTCTATATCTCCGCCGGTACAGCTGAGGTCGAGGGTCATTCCGCCCGGAGCCTCGAAGCGGTCGTAGTCGCTCCATCCGAGGGTGGGATCGGCCAGACACTTCTTCATGAAGATGCCCCACACGGGAAGCGCCGTCGCCGAGCCGCTACCCTGAGCGAGCTCCTTGAAATGGACCATTCTGTCTTCTCCGCCGACCCAGACTCCGGCCGTGATCTTCGGCGTATAGCCGATGAACCAGCCGTCTGAGTTATCGTTGGTGGTACCAGTCTTTCCGGCGATATCGCCCCTGAGTCCGAAACGCGTACGAAGGCGGTTACCCGTTCCGTGGTTGACCACGCCCTGCATCAGGTTCACCATCAGATACGCAGTCTTCGCGCTGATAGCCTCCGTCTTCTTTCCGGCGAAATCGGTGATGAGGTTGCCGTCGGCATCCTCGATACGGGTGATGAACATGGGCTCAGAGTAGACTCCCTTCGAGGGGAAAGTATTGAAGGCCGCGACCATCTCGCAGATCGGGAGATCGGACGAGCCCGCGCAGAGCGAATAGACCTCGTCTACATGGCTCTTTATTCCCATCTTCTTCATCATCTTGACCATGGCCGAAGGGCCGAACTGCCTCATCAGGTAGGCCGAGATGTTGTTCGAGCTATGTGTAAGGCCCCATTTCAGGGTCACGGTCTTACCGATCCATTCGTCGCGGTCCGTGCTTCGCGGGGTCCAGGTTTCGTCGCCCACGATGAAGGTCTGCGGCATGTTGACCACTCGGTCGCAGGGGGTCATTCCCTCCTGCATGGCCAGAGTATAGAGGAACGGTTTGATAGTCGAACCGACCTGCCTCTTGCCCTGGCGGACGTTGTCGTACTTAAAGTAGCGGTAGTTGGGGCCGCCGACATAAGCTTTTACGTGACCCGTTCCGGGCTCGATAGCCATGAAGGCCGCCCTCAGAATGGACTTATAGTACTTGATCGAGTCGTCCGGGGTCATCAGGGTATCCACATAGCCCTGCTCGTTCCAGGCAAACACCCTCATCGGAGTCTTGACCGAGAACTGGGCGAGGATTTCCTTTTCGGGAACCCCGGCCTTTTTCTGGGTCCGGTAGCGGTCGCTCCACTTCCTGGCCTGGCCCATCAGGGTATTGTAGGTACGGTTCTCCATGGTGTTGGGGAAGGGAGGACGACGACGCGTTTTAAGTTCGCGGTTGAAGAGCGGCTGGAGGTTTTGTCCGAGCTGCTCGGCCACCGCTTCCTCGGCATAACGCTGGAGGCGGGAATCGATCGTAACATATATCCTGAGGCCGTCGCGGTCCAGATTATACTTCTCGCCGTTGGCCTTGCGATACTTGGTAAGCCAGCCGTAAAAGGCGTCATTGGCCCAGCGAATCGTATCCGCGACATACTCCTCTTCATAGAGATAATTGCTGCGCTTGGGCTCTGTAGCGTTCATCTCGCGACGGATCATGTCGCGGAAATACGGCGCAAGACCGGCGTTGTGGTCCCTGACCTGGTAGCGAAGCTCGATAGGGCTGGCCTGAGCCGCAGCCTTCTCTTCTTCGCTGAGATAACCGGCCTTCTCCATCTGACCGAGCACGAAGTTGCGGCGGCTCATGGCCAGATCATAGTGGAGTACGGGGTTGTACCTGGTAGGTTTGTTGACCATTCCTACGAGCATTGCAGCTTCCTGGACATTCAGCTCCGCCGGGCTCTTGGAGAAGAAGGTCTCCGAGGCGGACTTGATTCCGTAGGCGCTGCTGCCGAAGAAGATCGAGTTCAGGTACATGGCGACTATCTCGTCTTTAGTATAGTTTCGCTCAAGCTTCACGGCCGTAATCCATTCCTTGAGCTTAATCCAGACCATGGTCCCGGCCTTTACGAACGGGTTATTACTGCCCGTCTCCACTCGGGGATAGAGGGTCTTCGCGAGCTGTTGGGTGATGGTACTGCCGCCGCCCTGGCTCGAATCCCTCATCAAGAGAGTCTTGAAGAACACGCGCCCGAGGCCCTTAAAATCTATTCCGCAGTGTTTATAGAAGCGGACGTCTTCGGTAGAAATCGCGGCGTGGATGACGTTGGGGGAAATGTCGTTATAGGAAACGTAGGTTCTATTCTCTATATGGAAGGTACTGAGCACGACTCCGTCTGAAGAAATAATCTGGGTTGCCAGATTGTTGTTGGGGTGTTCGAGTTCTTCGAACGAAGGAATCTCGGCGAAATACCACACAGAGGCCAGCAAACCTAACACCAGCACCACCGGGGTAACGATTATAAACCAGAACCAGAATACTATTCTTTTACGGGTACGTTCTTCCATAACGGAGCAAAAATACTCATTAATTTTTGAAAAATCCCTTAATTGTCATTTTCTTTGCAGTATGAATTTAGTGATTGTAGAGTCCCCGCACAAAGCGGTGACAATCCAGAAGTTTCTTGGAGAGGGTTGGAAGGTCGTTTCTTCCAAAGGCCATATCCGGGACCTTCAGGAAAAGGAGCTGGGAGTAGACCTGAACAACAACTTCACCCCCGAGTATGTAGTGCCGGCCGATAAAAAGCGGACGGTAGCCGAACTCAAAAAACTGGCAGAGCAGGCCGAAATGGTCTGGCTCGCATCCGATGAAGACCGCGAAGGAGAAGCAATTTCGTGGCATCTCACGGAAGCCCTCGGGCTCGATCCTGCTAAAACCAGGCGAATTACCTTCCACGAAATAACGAAGAATGCGATCCTCGAAGCTATCAAGAATCCGAGGACCGTGGATATGAACCTTGTCAATGCCCAGCAGGCCCGCCGAGTACTCGACCGCCTCGTGGGATACGAGCTGTCGCCCGTGCTCTGGCGCAAGATCCGCCGTGGTCTTTCGGCCGGCCGCGTCCAGTCCGTCGCCCTCCGCCTCACGGTGGACCGCGAGAAGGAGATCCTGGCCTTCCAGCCGGAGCCGTTCTACCGGGTAGACGCCGAATTCACGGTTGGCCGTTCGAAGATCCATGGCACGCTCGATAAGAAATTCGGGTCCATGATGGCAGCCCACACCTTCCTCGCAGACTGCATCGGGGCGACCTACACCGTCGCGAATATCGAGCGCAAGGAAGGCGTCCGAATCCCCGCCGCCCCGTTCACGACCTCGACCCTCCAGCAGGAAGCCGGCCGTAAGCTGCGCTTCCCCGTCAGCCAGACGATGAGGGTGGCCCAGAGCCTCTACGAGCGCGGTCTCATCACCTACATGCGTACGGACTCGACTAACCTCTCGAGCCTCGCGATCAACACTGCCAAGCAGTTCATTACCGACAACTTCGGCCCGGAGTACTCACACCCCAGACAGTATAAAACCCATTCCAAGGGCGCCCAGGAGGCCCATGAAGCTATCCGCCCTACCTACATTGAGAACACGGCGATCAACGGCACTCCCCAGGAGCAGAAGCTCTATAATCTTATCTGGAAACGGACCGTCGCCTGCCAGATGACCGAAGCGCGGGTGATGAACACCGCGATCACTATCGAAATCGACAAGCGCGCGGAGAAGTACGCAGTCCAGGCGGCAGAAATCCTGTTCGACGGCTACCTTAAAGTATATAAGGAAGGAACGGACGACGAAACAGACGACGAAGAGCTCGCATCCGTCCCGCCGATGAGCGTGGGTCAGACCCTGGCCTTCAAATCAGCGCAGGCAACCTGCAAGTTCACCCAGGCCCCTATGCGCTACTCCGAACCGACCCTGGTCCGCAAGCTCGAAGAGCTCGGGATCGGCCGACCGAGTACTTACGCCCCCACTATCACTACCCTCACTACGGAACGCGGCTACCTCGTCAAAGGCGATAAGCCCGGAGATCCCAGACCGGTCGTGAACCTTACCCTCAAGGGCGACAAGATTACTGAAACGCACTGGACCGAACACGTAGGCTTAGACAGGGGTAAACTCCTCCCTACCGAGATAGGAATGGTCGTCACCGACTACCTCTGCGACAACTTCGCCGAGATCCTGGACTATGGCTTTACTGCCAATGTGGAGAATTCGTTCGACGAGGTCGCAGACGGCAAGAAAGACTGGCATAAGTGTATTGCCGACTTCTATTCGCCGTTCCACACACAGGTGGAGCAGGCCGTCAGCGACAAACAGTATATGAAGGTAGAGCGCGAGATCGGAGTAGACCCTTCAGACGGAAAGATGGTGGTCGCGAAGCTCGGCCAGTTCGGCCCGTTCGTCCAGAAAGGCGAGGGCGAGGACAGGGTCTTCGCATCACTGCCCGCAGGAATGCTGATCGAAAGCGTCACTCTTGATGTCGCCCTGAAACTGCTCGCGCTTCCGCGCACGGTGGGCGAATACGAAGGGGTTCCTATCGTGGCTACCAAAGGCCGCTTCGGCCCGTATCTGAAGTACGGAGACAAGAATATCGGACTTCCGCGCAGCGCAGATCCTCTGACAATCAGCCTCGAAAAGTGTATTTCGCTCGTTCAGGCCGAACTGGATCACGCTGCCCAGATCCAGGTCATCCGCGAATTCGCGGGCGGGATCGCGCTTATGAACGGCCGCTATGGCCCGTATATCAAGGCAGGCGGAAAGAACTACAAGCTCCCCCACGGGACTAAGGCCGAGGACGTGACAGAAGAGATGGCGAAGCAGATTGTCTCTTCTTCAGATCCTACCCAGGGACGCCGTAAATTCTCAAGACGCAAATAAAACGAGATATGAGCGACTACAAAATCGATGAAATGGACAGGAAAATCCTGTCGTTTCTGGTCAAAGACGCAAGAATGCCCTTCCTCGAGATAGCTCGCGAGTGCGGAGTGTCCGGCGCCGCAATCCACCAGAGAGTCAAGAAGCTCGAAGACGCGGGCATCATCACCGGTTTCTCGGCGATGGTCAAACCTGCCTCACTGGGCTTTTCCGTCTGCGCTTTCGTGATGATGAACATCTCAGAGGCGAACAAATTCAACGATGTCGTAGCCGCTTTGAAAAAGATCCCCGAGGTAGTGGAGACGCACTTCATTACCGGCCACTCATCGCTGCTTATAAAACTGTATTGTTCTGATTTTGACCACCTGATGCAGGTAGTCCTCAACTCGATCCAGAAGATTCCGGCGGTTGAAAGTACCGAGACTATGATTTCGCTCAGCGAAGCATTCCAGCGTCAGGTCTGGGTGAAGAAATCAAAATAATTTTCTCGCCAGATCCAGATCCTCCGGGGTCGTGATCTTGATATTGTACCTCTCTCCTTCTATATAGGTGAGAGGTATTTTTGCGGCCCTGGCCACCGAAGCGTCGTCTGTAAGAGCCTGATTATAAGCTACTTTATCGTAAGCCTTCTTAATAAGTTCCGACAGGAACAACTGGGGAGTCTGGGCTCCATAAAGCCCGGCGCGCGAAGGATCGGGCTCTCCGCTCGCCTTAAGGGTTCCGTCCTCAGCGGGGACCAAACTCTTAAGAGTATCGGTTACGGGAGTTACAGGGATTACGCAGCGCTTTTCGTCTGAAACTTCAAGAATGCGCTTGATGAGCTCGGCGCTGACAAGCGGCCTGACTCCGTCGTGGATCAGGACGAGGGATCCGTCTGGAATTTTCGCCAAAGCATTTTTAACGGAATGGAAGCGGGTGATGCCGCCTTCCACTATGATCTGCGGCAGGTCGAAACGATTCTCCACGCAAAGCCGTTTCCACGTCTCGATATGATCTGCAGGCAAAGCTACGACCGGGACCAGCTCAGGGCAGGCCTCAAGGAATTTCATAATAGACTGCTGCAGGACAGGGCGCCCACCCAGTTCAAGAAACTGTTTGGGAACTTCAGTCCCCATTCTGACGCCGCTTCCGCCGGCTACAAATACTCCGTAAACTTTTTTTGTCATAAGTAGTTTTCTGCGACAAAAATAGTTATTTTTGTAAGGATAAACACACACTAAATATGGCATTTTCTTTTCTTAGCCAGGAATTGGCTATAGACCTCGGCACAGCCAATACCGTCATCTACCAGAACGGCCAGATCGTTCTCGACGAACCCAGTATCGTCGCAGTAGATGTCCAGTCCGGCAAGTGCCTCGCGATAGGACACCAGGCGAAGCTCATGCACGAGCGCACCAACCCCGGAATCAAGACAGTCCGCCCGCTGAAAGACGGCGTTATCGCAGACTTCAACGCAGCGGAGCTGATGATCAGGGGCTTCATAAAGCAGGTAGGCGGCAAGAGACATCTCTTCGCCCCGAACCTTAAGGTGGTGGTCGGCATTCCTTCCGGCAGTACCGAAGTTGAGATCAGGGCCGTCCGCGACAGTACCGAACACGCCGGCGGACGAGACGTCTATCTCGTCTTCGAGCCTATGGCCGCAGCCCTCGGAATCGGCCTGGATGTAGAAGCGCCGAAGGGTAATATGGTGGTGGACATAGGTGGCGGAACTACCGAAATCGCAGTTATCTCCCTCGGCGGACTCGTCGAGCAAGACAGCATCAGAACTGCTGGAGATGTGTTTACGAACGACATCATGTACTATCTCCGCCAGCAACACAACATCAAGGTCGGCGAAGTAACCGCGGAGCAGATCAAGGTGGCCGTAGGCGCAGTTATTACAGAATTGGACGACGAACCGGAGCCCATCGTCATCAAGGGACCCAACCTCATGACGGCACATCCGGTAGAGGCCCGCATCACCTATCAGGAAATCGCCCACTGCCTCGACAAATCCATCGCCAAGATCGAGACTTCAATTCTCCATGTTCTCGAAATGACTCCTCCAGAGCTTTACTCCGATATCGTGGAGAACGGCATCTATCTCTCCGGCGGCGGCGCCCTTCTCAGGGGCCTGGCGAAGAGGCTTACGGATAAGGTGAACATCAACTTCATTGTGGCGGAAGATCCGCTCCATGCTGTAGCAAGAGGAACGAACAAAGCGATCAAGAATACAGACCGCTACAAATTCCTTATGCGCTAATGCCGCGCCGCAAGTCCCCGGCAATCGTACTATCGGCAGCAATCTTCATTCTTCTGGAGGTTGCTGCCATCGCTATGTTACATAGTTCGTCCGTCCTCCAGGACATCTGGCTCAACCGCACTTCTCACCGCGTGTCGGGCTGGCTATGGGGCAGCGGCAACAGAATCGCCGGGTACTTCAGGCTAGGCTCTCGGAACAAGCTCCTCGAGGAGGAGAACGCCCGTCTCGCCGAAGAGCTCAGAAAATTCCGCGAACTCGAAAAGAGCGAGAATTATCTTTCGAAATCCGCTGCCACGGACGACAGCTTTGAATACATCTTCGCGCGAATCGTGAAGATGGGAACCGGCAGCCAGCGCAACTACATCATAGTCGACAAAGGCTTGCTCGACGGAGTGGGTCCGGACTGCGGAATCGTGACCAGCGAGGGGGTCGTGGGAGTAATCGATGCGGCCGACAATCACCTCGCCTACGGCCGAACCCTGATGAACCCAAACATGCACGTTAGCGTCAGAATCGGGCGCGACGGAGTAGCAGGGCCGTTGTCGTGGAACGGCCGAACCTCAAGCGGAGCGGTCCTTAGCGGCATCCCGCTCGGATACAAGGCCGAGCCCGGGGACACCCTCTGGACCAGCGGCTATTCTTCAATCTTCCCGGCCGAGATACCGGTCGGGATCGTTACCGGCTCGAGCACCAAAAGCGGTGCGTCGCAGGATGTCCAGGTCCGACTTCTTCAGGACTTCAACTCGCTAGACTATGTAACAGTCGTCCGCAACCGTAACCATTCAGCCATCGAGGCCCTTGAACAAAAAGCAGAGGAGGATAAGAGATGAAAACGGGCCGCTATTTCATAATCTTCGCAATCCTGACTCTGGCTCAGGCGTTAATCAGCACCTACTTCCTATTTTCGCAGTATGTGCTGATCAGCCTGTTGCCGCTGCTTATACTGAGCCTGCCCTCGCGCTACGGTACGCCAGCCGCCTTGGGTCTCGCGTTCGTGGCCGGCTTCGTAGTTGACTTCGTGGGCGGAGGAGCCCTCGGCCTTACGAGCTGCACCCTCCTTCCGCTGGCGCTGTTGCGCTTCCCGCTTCTCAGGTTGGTCAGCGGCGAAGAGATCCTGACAGATCGCGACGACTCCCCCATCGCTCATCAAACCACGGCCGAGCTGGCCCTGACGATGGTCCTTGCGTCGCTGCTGTTCTTTACCCTCTTCGTCTGGGTAGACTCGGCCGGGACCAGGCCCTTCTGGTTCAATACCGCTCGCGCCATTCTCTCCACTGTCGTAAGCGGCCTGCTCTGCGTTCTTCTCGGCAACTTCATCTTCGGACGGAACAGATAGCTTATGGACAGTAACCGCAAATATAACAAGATCAGGATCGGTCTTGCTGTCTTCGCGGCATTGCTGCTCGGGCGGCTGTTCTACATCCAGATAGTCAACAGCAAATACAAGACAGACGCGCTGAACAATTCCATCGTCTACGAGACTATTTATCCCCCGCGCGGGGTCATCTACGACCGCGGCGGCGAGGTGTTGGTCGGCAACCAGGCCACCTACGACATACTAGTGACCCCGCGCGAGGTGTCGGCTTTCGACACCCTGGGGCTGGCAAGAGTGCTGGAGGTAGACCCCGATGTCGTAAGGGAAAAGATGGATTATTACCGGACATATCGAACTCGTATCGGATTTAAAACGCTTGTGTTTTTGAAACATGTCAGCGAAGACGCATATATGCGCTTCAGCGAGGTCGAATATCGCTTCCCCGGTTTCCGTGGCCAGATCCGCACCGAGCGCATGTATCCCTTCAATGCCGGCGGAAACCTGCTCGGCTATGTCTCGGAAGTTGACGTAGACTACATCAGGAAACACCCCGAATACAAGGGCGGCGACAACGTTGGCCGCACGGGCCTGGAAGCCGCCAGGGAGGAAGACCTTCGGGGCGAGAAGGGCTATCATATCTACCTTCGCGACTCGCGCAACCGCGTCCTGACCTCCTACAACGAGGGCGAAGACGATAAGCTCGCTGTCCCCGGCCGCGACATCCACACTACCATCGACGCCCATCTCCAGCAGTACGGCCAGGAACTGATGAAGGGCCGCAAGGGCTCGCTTATCGCGATCGAGCCGTCTACCGGTGAAATCCTCGCGCTCGTTTCCAGTCCGGGCATCGATGTCGATGTTCTCGCGAACATGGGCAGCAACTACGACAAGCTGATGGCCGACCCCGGCAAGCCGCTCTTCAACAGGACGGTACAGGCCAGCTACCCGCCCGGCTCGGTATTCAAGCTGGTATGCGGGCTGATCGGCATGCAGGAGGGAGTGCTGGCGCCGTCGATGCGCTACGGCTGCTCGCGCGGCTATGTCTATGCCCCCGGGAAGAAACTCGGCTGCCATGAACACCGCTCGCCGCTATCGTTTACCGAGGCGGTCAGGATGTCGTGCAATGCCTACTTCTGCAACGTGTTCAAAAACGTTCTCGAGAACAAGAAGTATTCTTCGACCGCCGAGGCGTTCGACAAATGGGAATCGTACGTTCGAGCGTTCGGCTTCGGCTCGAAGCTCGGAACCGACTACCCCGGCGAGTTGGGAGGGAATATCCCAACCTCGTCGTACTACGATAAGGTCTACGGGCGCGGACACTGGCGCTTTTCGTCGGTCGTTTCGCTCTCGATCGGCCAGGGCGAAATCGGCGCCACGCCCCTGCAGATCGCCAACCTCGCCGCGATTCTCGCGAACCGGGGCTGGTATGTTACGCCGCATATTATAAAGACCCCCGATCAGGTCGGGGGTGACGGGAGTGACGGGAGTGACGGGGGTGACGGGAGTGACGGGGGTGACGGGGGTGACGGGAGTGACGGGAGTGACGGGAGTGACGGGAGTGACGGGAGTGACGGGAGTGTCATGGCCGACCCCGATCGGCCATCTTTCCATTCTACCGGAATCGACCGCAAGTACTTCGAATACGCGGTCGACGGAATGTGGCAGGCCGTGAACATGACGGTCACCGACGGGGCCACGGCTACCCTC
>CAJOJC010000034.1:11968-13080 GCA_905234775.1 uncultured Bacteroidales bacterium
GACCGGAACCGCCCAGAACCCCCATGGCGACGACCACTCCGTCTTCATCTGCTTCGCGCCCCGCGAGAACCCGCAGATCGCCGTGGCCGCGTATGTAGAGAACGGAGGCTGGGGAGGATCCACGGCCGCCCCGATTGCATCGCTGCTGATCGAACAGTATTTGAACGGCGAAGTCGCGCCCGAACGGGAGTGGCTGCGCGAATGGATAAAGGTTAAAGAGTGATGGACGGAAGAGTGCAGAGAAGTCTGGTTCAGACCATCGACTGGCGGCTGGTGGGCTGCTGGATCGCGCTGCTGGTCATCGGCTGGCTGAGCGTCTACTCGTCGTCCCACTCAGCCGAAGCGGCGGGGGCGTTCGATCTCGCCGGCCGCAGCGGAAAGCAGCTGCTCTGGATGGGGATCTCGCTGGTCGCGGGGGTCGTCATTCTCTTTTTCGTGAAGCCGTACGTGTGGGAGGAGTTCGCCCTGCCCGGCTGGCTGTTCGTGGTGATGCTGCTGGGGCTGGTTTTGATCTTCGGAAGCGAGGTCAACGGCTCCAAGTCGTGGTTCCACCTCGGGCCGGTGAGCTTCCAGCCATGCGAGCTGTCGAAAATCACGACCTCGCTCGTCCTTGCCCATTTCCTCCGGACGCCCGGCTTCCGACTGGGCCGGCTGCGCGACCTGTCCATGGCTCTGATGGTTTTGGTAGTCCCGGCCGCGCTGATTCTGGCCGGCGGGGAGACGGGAACACTGCTGGTCTACGTCGGATACGTGTTCATGCTCTATCGCGAGGGACTTTCGGGCTGGTGGCTCGTGTTCATGTTCGCGTTCATCCTGCTGTTCATCACCTCGATCAGGTTCCCGCTGTGGGTGTCGTTCACGCTGCTGTTCCTGGCGTTGGGGGTATACTATCTGATAGTGCGGCGTCGCATTCGCGGAATCGTCGCGAGGCGCGATCTTTTCTGGACCATGATCCTCGCGGGAGTGGTTGGATCGCTGATGATCCTCTCGACCTCGCTGGTATTCAAATACGTTTTGAAGCCCCATCAGCGAACCCGAATCGAGGTGCTGCTCGGAATGAAGGAAGACCCGATGGGCGCCGGGTACAATGTCAATCAGTCGATGATCGCGAT
>CAJOJC010000035.1 GCA_905234775.1 uncultured Bacteroidales bacterium
TTGAGGGTGACACCTTCCGCACGCGAAATGCACTACAGGTACCTGTAGGGCGATATGACCGCGGAAGGTGTGCGGGATAAAAACACACCTTCCGCAAATGGGAGGGGGACCTTCCTCAAAATCGCCAAGTAGCTGCCAGAGTGCCCCTTCGTAGAAGAGTCGTAAGGCATATCGCCTGGCAGCAAGGGCCGATATCGGGGGTCGCTGCCAGATATGCCCCCGATGTGGATAGTTGTGGGGCAGATGGGCTGGCAGCTAGTTGGCGAAAATGTGTCAATCGGCAGAAAACAGCGAAAATGATGATAGCGTCAGACGGAAAGGGGTAGTTGGTTTGAGCAACAGGTATATAGTAACCATTCTTTTATTATCTTTGACCAAAAGAGAAAATCATATGCCTAAAGCGAAGACATTGTGGTATTGTACCAGTTGCGGAAATGAGAGCCCGAAGTGGATGGGCCAGTGTCCGGCGTGTAAGGAGTGGAACACGATGGTGGAAGCTCCGGTGCAGCCGGCGACGAAGGCGGCGAAGAGTGCGTTCGGGCGCGGCGAGCGGCGCAAGCCGGTCAAGCTGGCCGAGGTGTCTTCGTCGGCTGAGGAGCGTATAAGCCTGGGCAGCGCCGAGGTCGACCGCCTTCTGGGCGGCGGCATGGTCCCGGGATCGCTGGTGCTGATCGGCGGTGAGCCCGGAATCGGCAAGTCAACGCTCTCGCTGCAGATTCCTTTAAAGAACCCCACCCTCCGTACGCTGTACGTAACCGGCGAGGAGAGCGAGAAGCAGGTGAAAATGCGCGCGGCCCGTCTAGGGGGCGACGCAGGCAACTGCCTGATCTACGCGGAAACGCTGCTGGAGAACATTCTGGCCGAGGCCGAAGAGATTAAGCCCGACCTCATGGTCGTCGACTCCGTCCAGACCATGTACACGGAAACGGTCGAATCCGCCGCCGGCTCGGTTTCGCAGATCAAGGAGGTAGCGGCGCGACTGCTGCGCTTCGCAAAGGAATCCGGCGTGCCCGTGATCCTGATTGGCCACATAACAAAGGACGGTTTCATCGCCGGCCCGAAGATTCTTGAGCACATCGTCGACGTGGTCCTGCAATTCGAAGGGGAGAACCGCGGCTCCTACCGCATCCTCCGTTCGATCAAGAACCGTTTCGGCAGTACGTCCGAGCTCGCCGTGTTCGAGATGACCGGCCAGGGTCTGCGTGAAGTCGCGAACCCTTCGGAGATGCTCATCCCCATGCACGAGCAGGGTCTCAGCGGCACGGCGATCTGCGCCATGCTTGACGGGACGAGACCATTTTTGTTCGAGGTCCAGGCTCTCGTGTCCACGGCTGCCTACGGAACCGCCCAGCGTTCAGCGACCGGCTTCGACGTGCGCAGGCTGAACATGCTGCTGGCAGTGCTCGAAAAGCGCGCCGGCTTCCATCTTAGCGCGAAGGATGTGTTCCTGAACATGGCCGGCGGTCTCAAGATCACCGACCCGGCCTGCGACCTGGCGGTGATTTGCGCCGTGCTGTCGTCGAACTTCGATTTCGCTATCCCGTCCGACTTCTGCTTCGCGGGTGAAGTCGGTCTCAGCGGCGAAATCCGCCCCGTCGCCCAGGCAGACCGCCGCGTCATCGAAGCCCAGCGGCTGGGTTTCAAAAAGATTTTTGTCAGCGCCTACTCGAATCTGGACGCTGTCCGCGACGCTACTATCAAGGTCGTCAAAGTCTCAGACGTCGCGGAGCTGGTGAAAACGCTGTTTAAATAGATTTCTTACCCACAACTTGGTTACAGCGTGCATACCTGGTCTGATTCAATACCAGGTATGAGCAAAAATGGCGTTATTCGCTCATACTTGGCAGGATTTAATACCAGGTGTGCACGCTATAGGTATTTGAAGTACACCGCTTCGGCGGCGGTGAGGGCGGCGGTTTCGGTGCGGAGGCGCGAAGATCCGAGGTGGACCGGTTTGAAACCGGCGCGGACCGCCGCCGCAACCTCTTTAGGAGAAAAATCCCCTTCCGGACCTATCAGGACCACCACATCATTCAAAGACGAGGCGGCTAGCGCCTGGGTAATCGACACCTTTTCTCCCTCGAAACAGTAAGCGATGAGCTTCAACGCACCGGCAGGCGCACTAGCTATGAAATCCAGAACACTTACAGGCTCTGAAACTACTGGAACGGCGGCCTTGAGAGACTGTTTCGCGGCGCTCAAAACGATACGGTCGAGGCGGTCTGTCTTGCAGACCTTGCGCTCGGAGCGCTCACCGATGACCGGGGCGATAACGTCTACGCCGACTTCGGTGGCCTTTTCCGCCATCCATTCGTAGCGATCGAAATTCTTCGTAGGACAAACGGCAAGAGTCAGGCGATAAGGATGTGAGCCAAATCCGGGTTCGCGGCGCACGATGCGCGCGACTGCCTCTTTAACTGAAGCGTCTTCCAGTGAACACCACAGAAGCGTTCCCTGACCATCCATCACGGCAATCTCATCGCCGGCGCGGTGGCGCAGAACGCGGACGCAGTGCGCCGATTCCTCCGCGTTCAATCTGACGAGGTCGCCTGAAATGTCGTTTGAATAAAAAATTTCCATATCCGCTAAGATGCCCGATCGGGTCGGGCATGACTAAAATGTCTGGGCGTTAATAAAAGAGTCGGGCATGACACTAGTACTGCCCGTATTCGTTGAACAGGGTTCCCTTCTTGCGCCAGTAGCGGATCATGAGCCAGCCGAAGAGCATACCGCCGAGGTGGGCGAAATGGGCCACACCGTCGGTGACGCCCTTGATGCCGAGGAACAACTCAATAACCGCGAACACTATGATCCAGGTCATCGCCTTCATCGAAATAGGAGGGAAGATAAGCGTCAGGCGCCTCTGGGGATACAGCAGCGCGTAGCTCATCAGAAGGCCGTAGATAGCGCCGGAAGCGCCTACGGTCGGGGTAGTCTTCAAGGTCGCATATGCCTGGGCAGCGCCTTCTGCTCCGGCGAGAATGCGGTTCTCCAGGTAGATGCCTTCCAGGTGCATGGTCCCGAAGTGGAGCGCTACGGCGCCCAGTCCCGCGACAAAATACAACCACAGCATCTTCTTCGAGCCGATAGTCTGCTCAACTGCGGAGCCGAACATAATCAGCGCCCACATATTGAAGAAGATGTGGAAGAAGCCGCCGTGCATAAACATATGCGTCACCAGCTGCCACCAGTGGAA
The DNA here is from genome assembly GCA_905234775.1 of uncultured Bacteroidales bacterium. The sequence goes on from CAJOJC010000035.1 coordinate 3,197, forward strand.
ATAGTGCGAAGTAGGGTAATAAAGAGCGAACGTACTCATCATAAAATCCTGATTGATGAGGGTCGCTATAAAAACAACTACATTGACGTAGAACAGGTTCCTCGTCACGGTAGGGATATTGGCAAAAAAGCCTCCTCTCTGCTGGTAATACTCCATCTAAAATCTCTTTTCTAAATCCTCAATCGGAACGATGCAGGTGATACGCTTTCCCGAAGGAGTGAGGTCTGCCGAAGAACATGCAAAAAGGTCATCGAGCAGGCGGGTCGCTTCCGCTGGAGTCTTGATCTCCGAATAGCGGGCAGCCCCTATCTCCGCAAACTTACGAGCAGTCGCGGACTGCATCATTTCCGGAAGGACGTTGTGTCCTCCGTCGCTTAGAACCTGCAACAAATCTGCCACCGTCCCGCGCACTGACATTTCGTCAGCGCCATAACCCTCCGGGACCGCGTTCACGACCACCGAATCCGTTCCGAACGGAGCGATATCGAAGCCCAGGCGGGCGAGCATGTCGGCATACTCCTCGAACAGCGGGACATTCGCAGGGCCTACCGCGACCTCCACAGGGAACAGCGCAGTCTGCGAGACCGGAGCCTCGGCCTGGAGCGCGCGGAGCGCCTTCTCGTAGAGAATGCGGACGAGCGCGCGACGGATATGGACCAGCATTACGCCCGAAGCAACCGGGGTCATGATGAAGCGGCCACCAACGATCAGCGACTTCCCGAGAGCCGCCGTCCGCTCTTCGAACAGCGCGCCGTAGTTCTGCTCGCGGGCGATGTAGCCCGATGCGCCATGGGCATAAGCACCGCCGGAGGCTGCTCCCGAACCGAAATCGGGCGTATAGTCGCTCGAAGGCTGGGGATCGAAGGGATTATAGTCGGGATCGAAGTCATGGGACGGAGCGATCTCCCCGCTCTTGTATTCGGAGAAACTGCGCGAAATCTGCGGCATCTCGACCGCGCCCTCGGTATCGAAATCGATCGAGGCCCCGAAGCTGTTGCGGCCGAGCGACTCGCGCACGGTAGCGAAGATCGTCTGGAAAATAACGCTGTCTTCCTCGAACTTGATCTCGGTCTTCGTGGGGCTTATGTTCACGTCTATCGAATGCGGGTCGACCGTTAGATAGATGAAGTACGAAGGAGTCACGCCGTCCGGCACCATCTCCGCATACGCGTTCATCACCGCTTTGTGGAAGTACGGGCTGCGGAAGTAGCGGCCGTTGACGAAGAAGAACTGGTTCCCCAGCGTCTTTCGGGCGCTCTCCGGCCGGCCGATGAAGCCGCTGACACCCACGAGCGAAGTCTGCGCCCCGATATCGACCAGTTCGCCGGTAACTCCCGCGCCCAGCAGATCCTGGATACGGTATTTCAGCGATTTCGCGGCCTTGAGGACGAACATGTCGCGGCCGTTGTGGGTCAGGGTAAAGGCCACGTCGGGCCTGGTCAGCGCCACGTGCGTGAATTCTTCGACTATATGCTTGAGCTCGACGTTGTCCGATTTCAGGAACTTTCGGCGGGCAGGGGTGTTGTAGAACAGGTTGCGCACGGCGATCGAAGTACCGGCGGGCGCGGCGCAGGGCTCCGACGAGACAGAGCCGAAACTGCCCACGCTCACCTGCGTTCCCATCTCGTCGGCTGCGCGCCGCGTCTTCAGCGTCACCTCCGCGACTGCAGCAATCGAAGCCAGAGCCTCGCCCCTGAATCCGAAGGTCGCTATCTGCTCGAGATCCTCGGCCGTCGCGATCTTCGAAGTCGCATGGCGCTCGAAGCAGAGTACCGCGTCCTCCGCGTCCATTCCGCAGCCGTTGTCGATCACTTGAATGAGGGTGCGCCCAGCATCGGTCACCACGACCGTTACCTTAGTTGCCCCGGCGTCGAGTGCGTTCTCGGTAAGTTCCTTCACCACCGATGCCGGGCGGCCGACGACCTCGCCGGCTGCAATCATATTCGCAATTTGTGCGGGCAGAACCTGTAGCTTTCCCATGTGCTATGCGCGTATTATCTGAATCTGGCCGTCGAGGGCGACCTTAATAATCTGGCTTGCGCGGCCCGTGCTGCCCTTTTCGAGCGCTGGGTCGACTATATAATCCACGGCCTCCCGGATTTCGGCCGGGATCTCGGCGAACTTCTTCGGAGCCGGCTCGCCGGAAATGTTTGCTGAAGTGCTGACTACCGGCCTGCCGAGCCTGCGGCAAAGGTCGATGCAGTCCTCGTTCAGCGGGATGCGGATCCCCACCGATCCGTCTTCGGCCACGGCGTTCGGGGCTATTCCCACGGCGTCTGGATAGATGATGGTCATGGGCGCATCGTTGACTTCAACCAGCTGAATCGCCATTTGAGGCACCTCGCGCACGAAGCGGGCTACCATATCCAGGTCGGCCGCAAGAAGGACGAGCGACTTCGCTTCGTCGCGGCGCTTCAAAGCGAAAACTTTCTTCACGGCCTCGGCATTAGTGGCGTCGCAGCCTAAACCCCAGATCGTGTCCGTAGGATAGAGTATGACACCGCCGGCCTTGAGGACTTTCGCGGCTTCGATTATAGTGTCTTTCATTTTATGAGCATGTAGAATTTGAGGATATAGAACAGGATGGCGAACACGAGCAGAAGGCCGACGATTCCTATTATCTGCTGCGCACGGTTGACGTGGGAACGGCTGCGGCTGCCGTCGCGAAACGACCCGCGGATGTAATCGCCCGGCCGATAGGTGCCTTCGGCTTTCTCCTTATCGGCAGTGCCGTCGACCTGGCCGAACATGCGCTTGCGCTCCTCCTCCTTTTCGTCGTAGTAGCGGGGAGTATAGTGGAACACGCGGTGTTCCTGGTCGCCAAAGAAATTGAACAGTGCCATATCGCTCTATTTTTTAGCCGGCTGATGGCTGAAAGACCTGCGGGGTCCTTCGGCTTCACGCCAGAATTTTTCATCAAAATCGGTAGGATGGACGTACGGGCCGTCGTGGTCTATCACGAACTGCATGTATGTTATAGGCAGGCCCATCTCGAGGAACATCTTTTCATAAAAAGTCTGCACTTCGTAAACTACCGGGTCGAGACCGTCGACCATATCGTTAGCTGCCGTCGCCTGGCCGCATAGAGGCATCAGAGAGGCATAGACATCCCAGGTACAGCAGCGAAGCTTCAGGCCGTTGGCTTTCACGACAGCTTTTGTGTATTCGTGGAGGAAGCGGGAGTCTGTCTTCAGATGGACCAAACCGCCGGGACGAAGGAAACTGCGGTAGCGCTCCAGGAAAAGAGGCGAACTCAGACGAGAGTTCTCGCTCTTCATCTGGGGATCGGAGAATGTAAGCCATATCTCAGAAATCTCCCCGGGGGCGAAGAAAGCGGTAATGAACTCAATACGGGTTCTAAGAAAAGCGACATTCGGGATCTTTTCCTTTGTCGCGGTCTTCGCTCCTTTCCAGAGACGGGCCCCTTTAATGTCTACACCGATGAAGCACTTGTCTGGATAGCGGCGCGCAAGGTCGAGCGTATACTCGCCCTTTCCGCAGCCGAGCTCAAGAATGATCTCGGCTCCGGGTTCGCGCCCGAACATGCGCTCCGCCCAGTGGCCCTTGATCGGATGGTCCTTCAGGTTGAAGAAACCCTCCGACAGGAGTTCCTCTGCAGATGGCTGCAGCAGGCAGGCGAACGTCTCGTTCTCGGCGAATTTCCTTAGTTTGTCGTGTCCCATCGTCTTTCTTTCCATACGAGGCCAAGGCCTCTGAAGCCCTTAACCTCAGGACTGACCCCAACTTTCAACATCCATTCCCCGGTCGAGGGGAAGCGGACGTAGGAGCGGTAGCGCTGAAGCGAGCCGTTTTCGTCTCCGCTCAGCATATAGACCGTCTCGCGGTAAACCGTATCGGCCGGTGAGACCCATGAAATATCCAGTCTCACGGGAAGCGATTCGCTGCCGTCTGAGTCTACCCTGGTGAAAAAGGCGAAATCGAAGAGCGCCAGCGAATCCACCACCGAAATAGGGTAATCGTAGGAGTTGCGCGGCGCTGAAAGAAACATCTCTCCGGAAGTCGGCCTGCCGCAGGAACAGAGGCAGAGCAGAGCGCAGAAGATGATTATTCCGGTCCTACTTCTCATTCTTCGGCTTTTTCCTGCCCTTGTGACGCTTTTTCTTAGGGCTGTCGAAACGGGTTATACTGCCCTCGCCAGCCGCGGTGACGAACTCAGGGGCTGAGCTTACCGGCTCTGGCATCAGCGAATCGGGCTTGATGCCGTTGCGGTTCATCATTATTATTTCGCGGACGTCCTCCGCCGCAAGCGGGTAGAGGTTTTCGTCTGAATTCTTGTCGTAGGAGAAGTACATGGTCTCGGCAAGGATGTTTGTCTTCCTGAGCCATGCAAGGCCGTCTTTGAACTCGAGCGGTTCTGTGACCTTCGGGATGCGGCTCTGGGCGTCCATGTAGGTCGCCACTTCGTAGTTGATGCAGCATTTGAGCTTACTACACTGACCAGCCAATTTCTGGGGATTGAGCGAAAGGTCCTGACAGCGGGCTGCTGAGGTACTGATGCTCTTGAAGTTGGTGATATAGTTAGCGCAGCAGAGCTCGCGGCCGCAGACGCCAAGGCCGCCTATCAGGCCGGCTTCCTGGCGTGCGCCGATCTGCTTCATTTCGATCTTGATGCGGAACTCTTCCGCGAAGACCTTGATCAGCTGGCGGAAATCCACGCGGCCGTCTGCGATGTAATAGAAGATTGCTTTAGTTCCGTCTCCCTGGAATTCGACGTCGCCGATTTTCATCTCCAGCCCCATCGTAGCCGCTATCCTGCGGGCTTCGATCATGGTCTGCTGCTCGCGGGCGGTGGCTTCCAGCCACTTTTCCACGTCGTTCTGACGGGCCTTTCTGTAGATCTTCTTGAACTCGGCTGTCTCGGGGTCAATCCTGCGACGCTTCATTTGGCGGAGGACCAGCGGGCCCTCGAGGGTAACTATTCCGAGGTCATGGCCGTTTACTGCCTCGACCACCACCATATCGCCCTGACGGACGCTCTGGCCGCTTTCGTTGCGGTAGAAGCCTTTTCTGGTGTTCTTGAAGCGAACCTCGAAGATATCGGGGTATTCGTTTGCCCCTACATCCTTCAGATAGTTGTGTTCGCCAAGCTTACAGCAGCCTTCTCTGTATGTACATACGGTCTCTCCTTCGGGTGTGGTGCTTTTTACGCACCCGCGGAAGCAGTCGTAGTTGATAGTCTCACTCATATTGCAGTGTATATTCTGTCTACAAGATCCGTAAAGAGGATCTTAAGATTGACATTGCGCTCTATCAAACCCTGGGCGCGGCTGAGCGCATCCGCTGCCTTTCGGGGGAATGTTTTAGGGCTTCTCGCGGCCCAGTCGCGGAGCTCTGCAAGCTCACTTTCGGGCACCTCGACCATCGAATCGAGACCCTGATGAAGAAGAAATACGAAGCGCAGCCTTTCGGCGGCGTACTTACAGAAGCCCTTTGCGCGTTCGCGCGAAGGGAGCGCCGCGGCGGTATCGGCCGCTTCGAGCGCGGCTCCGAGGTCGCGCGCCAGCACGGCCTGCATCAGGCGGCGCAGAAGGTCCGGATCCTCAGCCTGACCTACCGAGCGGAACGCGCCCTTTCGGGGCATGACGCGCAGCCTGAGGCAACGCGAAGAGATGGTAGGAAGGACCGAGTCCGGCGCATGGGTAATCATCAGGAACAGGGTCTTCTCCGGCGGCTCCTCAACTGATTTCAGCAGGCGGTTCGCCGCTTCCCTGTTCATCTTCTCGGGGAGATAGACCACCAGAGCACGATAGCCCCTCTCAAGGGCATACAGCGACAAGACGTCGAGAACCTTCTTCGCTTCCTCGACCTTTATCATCGCGGTTTTACCTTCTATTCCGAGGGCATCGCTCAGTTCATTCTCCGTAAATGAGGGGTTGGACTGGACAAGTTCGCGCCACTGGGCGACAAAGTCCGTAGAACTGCCGGTATTGACAGGATAGATATAATGGACATCAGGGTGGATGAGCTTACCTATCTTGTTGCAGCCCGGGCACTCTCCGCAGGAATCGCCATCCGAGCGGTTCTTGCAATACAGATACTGCAGGAAGGCCTGGACGATGGGGAAGGCCCCGCCGCCGTCTTCTTCATGAAGCATTATCGCATGGGGGATCTTACCGGAATCTACCATCCCGGCGAGAGCCTTTACGACATCTTCATTTCCTGCAATATCAGCGAATCTCATTTGTTCCTTATACTGTTGAACCTCGCTATTTCTGCGAGATAAGCCGTATATCGACTTTCGGGAAGAGCTTTCAGCGCCTCTAGGGCCTTGTCTACATACTGGTTCAGGATCTCTCCGGCCGCTTCTACTCCTCCGCGCTCCGCTACAAATTTACGAATCTCTTCGCAATATTCGGGGTGTGCGTCGATCGCAAGAACCATTTTTCTTATTTCGCTCTCGCGAGGCGAATCTTTCATCGCGCAAAGCAGCGGGAGGGTAATCTTCTTTTCGAGCAGATCGATACCCACGGGCTTGCCCAATTCGCCGTCTCCGGCATAATCGAGGATGTCGTCCTTTATCTGGAAGGCTATTCCCAGGGCGTCCGAGTACTCCTTCGCGGCGGCGACATATTCCGCCGGAGCCCCCACCGAAATCGCTCCGCTCATTCCGGCCGTCTCAAAGAGCGAGGCCGTCTTACAGTAGATGATGCGGAAGTACTCCTGCTCGGATGTATCTGCCGCACCTGCCTTTTCGAGCTGAAGCATTTCTCCCTCGGCAAGATCAGAGAGGGTCTTGGAGAAGATTCTCTTGACGGAGTCGCGCGATTCTGCCTCAAGGATGAGGTCTACCGCTTTCGAGAGCCAGAAGTCGCCGACGAGGACGGCCCGGCTGGGGCCGAGGCGCAAGCGCATCGTGGGCTCTCCGCGCCGGACGTCGCTCTCGTCGGCGACATCGTCGTGGAGAAGGGTAGCGTTGTGGAGAAGTTCGGCGGCTGCGGCATAGCGGCGCGAGTCATCCCCTATCCGGCCGCCGCTGCATGCGCCGGCCGCGAGGAGGGTGACCATCGGCCGCAGCATCTTGCCGCCGTGGGCCAGGATCTGGCTGTTGACTATATTCAGCAGACCTATGTCTGAACGCAATGCGTCCGCAATAAGGGTCTGGACTGCCAGCCAATCATCTCCTAAAAATCCGGTTATCTCTTCCCTGCTCATAGTTCCGCCTTGAATTCTTCTATAGTCTTTACGAAAATGTATTTCTTACGGGTAGGCATGTCGAGCATTCCCGTCTCTACATAGAAGTCGAAGAGCCTTTCGAGAATATCGTAGAAACCGTCGACATTGAAGATTACTATCTTCGCTTCGCATTGATGGAGGCGCACGAGGGTACAGGTCTCCGCGAGTTCGTCAAGAGTTCCGATTCCTCCGGGAAGTGCAACCGCCAGACTTACTCCGGCGCGCATCTCTTCCTTACGGGTAGACATGCTGTCCGTCCAGATCAGTTCGTCGAGGGCCGGATATTCAAGACCATCCATAAAGCGCGGCAGAACGCCCTTTACGCGGGCTCCGCACTCGCGGGCGGTATCGCTGACAACCTTCATCGTACCCTTGATCGTCCCGCCAGATACGATCTCATAACCACACAAACAAGCCGCGCGGACTGCTTCCCGGGCGGCTTGATTGTATTTAGGATCTATGCTAGAACTTGCGGCGCAGAAAAATAGCGCCCTTTTTCCTGACATCTATTAGAAGAATAGGGTAGCCGTAAGGGCTATACCGTTTGCTTTGTTGTCTTTAGCCTGCTCATACATCGCCTTTGCGGAGATGCTGGCCTGCTCACCCTGCTCGTTGTAAAGGTTGCCGAAATCCCAATACCACTTCAGCGATACTCCAAGTCTGTCGAGGAGGAGAATTCCTGCACCGACTCCGATACCATACTGAAGGCGCTCACGGCCATTCCACTTGTTTTCGTCGTCGTTTGTAGTATTAAGAGGAACTCCCGAAGCGCTGGCCATAGCCTCGATTGCGGTCTGGGCGATTCCGTTCTTAGCCTGAGTCTTACTCTCGGTTGTAATAGCATAACCCAGATACGGCTCAATGAAAGCATACGGGGTAATTCCCGGGAGCTCAAATCTCCAACCAGCCTGGACTGGAATCTCGAGAAAGCCGGTCTTTGTATTGATGTCAACCTCGAAATCCTCTCCTGAAAGACCAGCGATCTGATGCTGAAGAGTTGCGCCCTTCATTTCGTAGACAACACCGGGCTGAACATAGAAGTTCAGAGGAAGGCCGAGTCTCAGAACGACACCGGCATGATACTGAGTGACCGACTGATTCTCAACGATATCGCTATAGGCAGTCTTAAGATCCGATGAATTGGATGTAAGACCTGCGATTATACCGAGCTGGGCGTGTGCGCTGACAGCGAACATTGCGATAGCCGCAGCGACTGCGATCAATTTCTTCATAACAGAGAATTTATTCGTTTTACAATTTCTTCTTTGGGTACGAGTCCGATCGTTTTGTCTACCGGCTGACCGTTCTTGAAGAAGATGATAGTCGGGATACTTCGGATTCCGTACTCCATAGAGATGTCCTGAGCCTCGTCAACGTTGCATTTGCCGACGACAATTTT
>CAJOJC010000036.1:0-18585 GCA_905234775.1 uncultured Bacteroidales bacterium
GTCTTTCCGGCGCCGTTAGGGCCTAGAAGACCGAAAATACCACCCTCGGGGATGTCGAGGCTCACGTTATCCAGCGCCACTTTCTCCCCGAATGTCTTGGTAACGTTCTTGATTTCAATAATTGCCATTATTCGGACGTTTAAATATATCGTGTAAAGATACAAATTATTATATTTGTATGAAATGGCTAAACAGGGAATTAATGTCGCTTCTCAGTGTAAGGAGCTGATCGCCGTAATAAAGTCCGGTCAGTTCAAACCCGTCTATCTCCTGATGGGCGAGGAGGCCTATTACCCTGACCAGGTCTGCCAGGCCATTATCGACAATTGTATCGACGAATTCTCCAAGGATTTCAATGAAACTATCTGCTACGGCGCAGACGTAACCGCCGAGCAGGTAATCTCTGCCGCCCGTCAGTTTCCTATGATGTCGGATCGGGTTTTGGTGGTGATACGCGAAGCCCAGCTGATGAAGACCCTCGAGCAACTCAGCCTCTACTGCGAAGATCCGCTGGAGAGTACCGTGCTTGTGATTCTGATGCACGGCGCCTCGGCGGATAAAAGAAAGGCCCTGTATAAAGCTGCCCTTAAAAACGGCGTCGTAGTAGACAGCCAGCCCGTCCGGGATTACGAAATCCCTTCCTGGATAGGTTCGTACTACGAATCAAGAGGCCTGAGAATTGATCCGGACGCCGCCGCCCTCCTCGGAGAATCTGTAGGAACAAACCTCTCCACTATCGTCCTGGAGACAGACAAACTCCTTAAGGCTCTTCCTGAAGGAACTACCCGGATTACCGCCCGCGACATAGAAAGCAACGTAGGAGTCTCTCGCCAGTTCACCATCTTCGAGCTCAACAAGGAACTTGCGGCCCGCAACGCCACAAAAGCCCTGAAGATAGGGCAATTCGGCAAGATTCGCCCTTCCGGCCGCAGTGAGCGCCATGTACAATGAGTTCAACCGTATCCTACGCTACGGTGCGCTGCTCCAGAAGACCCCCTACCCTTCGGCTGAAGACAAAGCCCGCGCGCTTGCAGGAGTAAATCCCTACTTCTACCGCCAGTACGATCAGGCCGTACGCAACTATCCCGTACAGAAAGCGATGAGGATCATCTCACTGCTCTGTGAATATGATTATCTCGGAAAAGGCGGAGACGGAAGCGTCGCTACCGACCCGGGCGAGTTATTGGTCGAGCTAACTGCGAAAATCCTAAGCGTCTAGACTCTCTGGACCTCGTTTTTATCCACATACCATAAGTACGCACTCACCTTCGCGTAGCCCATTGCGCGATATAGTTCCGCATACCGGCGGACCTGTTTGATGTAGGCCTTCTTTTCCTCGGCGAACTTATAGTCCACTATCTCCACCGAACCGTCCGGCATAAGAACTACCCTGTCCGGGCGCAGCGTCTCGCCTTCGGGAGTAATTATATCCCTTTCGTCGAGTACCATCGACGCATCACCGGGGAACCAGCCCCTTGGCCCGACGAACGCTATTGCCTCCCGAAGCATGTTTTCCGCGTCGGCAGCCTCTTCGGCAGACAACAGGCCTTCGCCAACCGCCGCCACTACTGCTCCATGAAGGTCCGACGGACCGATGACAGTCTCCAGTATCTTGTGAAGCACGTTTCCACGAATACGCCGTGACGCAGATACTCCGGTCTCACCCTCCGGATCGAAGAAATCCCTCGAATCGGTCTTGATCATGACCTTGGCGCCCGCCCCTGTCTCCGCCGGGTCCATGGTGAAGTACAAAAGCGGAACTTCAGCCTCCCTGGGGCGAAGGCTGCCGGGCCTGCGAACGGAGACATCCTCCTTATCGGAGACGGTCCCGCGAAGGTAGTGGTCGCCAAGATCCAGGAAGCCGGAGGCGGGATTCTCGCAGAACATCTGAAGGGCGGCTCCGAAACCGTCGCCTACGGGAAGATGAAGAAGCAGGAAGCTCTGGTAGTGGCGACATACCAGGTGTTTATCCTGTCTATGTTGCCCATACGGAGCTCTCTGAGATAGTTGTCGGCAAAAAGGGTATCCAGCGATTTTCCGGATAAGCCTGTCCTGTAGAGGGCTCTCTCTACCGTTTCGAACGGAGTCCCCTCCACCGACGGATACTCCCAGTACTCCTGAATGGAACTGACCGCAGGATCTTTTGCTTTAACCGGAACTATTACGAAAGGAAAAGCCAGACCTTTGGCCTTGTGGATCGTTATTACTGTTATCGCATCCGCACCCTCAGGGGAGGCAATGCTCCTCAGGATTCCGTCCTCCTCCCAGTACTCAAGGAAAGCATGAAGGGAATTGCCGTTGCGGCTTACGAAATCGCGCACGAGATCCATGAAGGCCAGAACATACAGCGTATCCGAGTTGACCTGCTCCGAAGGCATACCCTTAAGTATTGACTCGCAGATATCCGTAAGCGACTGGCAGGAGTCCAATGAATCCGGCTCGAAGTCCGAAGCATAGAATGAGTGAATCTTGTCCTCGGGATTGTCAATTTTATACAGCCTGGCTACCAGACTCCTGATAGTGATTCCGCTGCTGATGCGAAGAGAATCGTTGGTAATGACGCGTTTTCCGGCGGCCGTAAGGCGGGAGGCGACTTCCAGTCCCATCTCGTTGGTCCTTACCAATACCGCTATATCCTTCTGCGAAAAACCGCGCTTCAGGGCATCTTCCGCAGCCGAGACCGCCTGGTCATAGATAGATTCGCAGAATGTAACCTCAACGCTTCCGGGGACAGTAATACGGCTTCTCGCTTCCTGCTCCACGTCGGAATAAATCTCGCTTACCGGGCGGGAATCCGTCTCGGCCTTTACCGGCGAACCGGCTACAGCTTCGCCCAGATTGATATCCATCTGCGAAGCCCAGGCCTTATAGAACTTGTTGTTGAAATCAACTATCTCTGAAGCGCTGCGCCAATTCTCCTTAAGAGAATGGCGGACAGTGCGGTCCAATTCCCTCTCCACCCTGGTATCGAATATGTCCCAGCGGGCGCTTCTCCAGCGGTAAATACTCTGTTTGACGTCTCCCACAATGAGATTATAGCACCCGTCACCGATACTGTTTTCGAGGAGGGGTTTGAAATTCTCCCATTGTGTAGACGAGGTATCCTGGAATTCGTCCAACAGGAAATGACGGTAACGGACGCCCACCTTCTCGTATATGAACGGGGCGTCTGATCCGGCGATTATATCCCTGAGGATGGAGTTGGTATCATCGATGCTCAGGACGTTCTTTTCCTTGAGCAAGGCTTCGAATTGTGTGTCGAGTGCGTCTGCCACACGGAAGACCGCGGCCTGCTTTCTGAGGATGACGGCCGTTTTATATACCTTCAAAGGGCCTGAGATAAAGGCAGACACTTCTGCGAGCGCTCCCGCATCCCGGGCTGAGGTCCAGGTCTTGGGTTCGCCCCTGGAAAATATCTTTTCGAGTGCCGGGATACCGCCCGTCTCTATCAAGCCCAGCCATTCCTCTATTTTCGCCTTGCTCTTGAGCGACTGGGGCAAAGACGCGAGATCCCGCCCTGCGGCCGCCTTTAGTTCTGCATCATATTCCTTGCAGATTTTGGCGCACAGCTGCCCCAGGCGCCTCAGATTCTCCTCGGAAAACGCCTTTGACTTGTCCAGCCCCAGAGACTCCGCTTTCTCGCGGTAACCCTCCGACATATAGCCTTTTGCAAAGCCGGACAGAGCATCTCGTACCTTATACCGTTCTCCCTCGGAAATTCGCTCCATGGCGCTTTCGGAAAGCCATTCGAGCAGGGACTTGTCTCCTTCTGAGAGAGAATCCAGCACGCGGTCCACACTCTCTTCAACCAGCGACTCGCGGTCGAGTTCGACCTGATACTCGGCGAACTGCCCTACTTCTCTGGAGAACGAACGCAGAACCCTCTGGAAGAAATGGTCGATGGTACTGACCGAGAACGCGCCGTAGTCGCAGAGTATGTCCGTAAGCATGCGTGAACACTCCCGGCTCAGCTCTTCGTCCGATTCTATTCCGCTCTCCTTCTTGAGATAATCCCTGTAGTGGGAATCTCCGGGATAATGGGCCAGGATATTCAGACTTTCGACAATTCTTGTCTTCATCTCAGCCGTAGCCTTGTTGGTAAAGGTAACGGCGAGTATATGTCTGTAGGGATGGTCTTCCTTGCGGTTGCGAAGCAGCAGCCTAATGTATTCCCGCGCAAGGGAGAATGTCTTTCCGGAGCCGGCCGAAGCCTTCATCAGTTCAACTCCGCCAGCGTCATGCAGTTTTTTCAGTTTCTCTTCCATGGCGCGTCAACGTTTCTTTATTCTCCCACACAGCATCCGATAGTCGCAGTACTCACAAGTCTTATTGTCTGTTGAGCGCTTGAACGGAACCGATGTGTTTTCCATATCCTCGAACTGCGTCTTGAGGAGATCTTCCACCGCGTCGGCAAAACCCTCGTTGAAAGGATAAACCTGCACGTCTTCGGTGAAGAAACTCTTCATCGCATACATCGAGTTGCATAAAGTCTTACCGGCGAATTCCTTCCTGCCGGCTATCATCCTGTCGTAGATGAAAAACTGAAGGGCGGCTTTATTGCCGCTGTCGATGGTCTTCGGTACCGCAGACAGGCCCAGGACGTCCTGAGTGTCCTTTCCGGTCTTATAGTCCACGACTCTGACCATTCCCGCCCTCGGGCCGTCAATGCGGTCGATAACCCCGGTGAATTTATGTCCGCAAATCTCGACGGACATGGGCTGCTCCAGTCCAAGGATCTTAATCGGCCCGCCGGAGTGGATCTGTTTGATATCACACTCCAGGACCCGGGTAATGAACTTTACCAGAATATCTGAGGTGACCAGATCCTGGCCTCCGATTTCTATGCTATGAAGCTGCTTTGCTATATGACTGAGTACCAGAGCCTTGATGTCATCGCGGCGTTTCAGCCAGCCTTTAAGGTACTCCTCGGTAATGAGTTGTCCCCCGCCTTCGTATATTTCCTTGAGGACTTCGTGACAGACTATACCTTCCAGGCTGGGGTCCAGGGTTTCCTTGACCTCGCCTTCGGGCTTCAGATCCTGAACATAGCGGTAATAGAATTTTGCCTGGCAGGCAAAATAGGTTTGGATCGAGGTCGCTGAAAACTTGAGGCCCTTTATCGTCTCTACGTCCGCTTCGGTCTTTTCGATTTCCGGTTCTTCTCCCGACTGGGAGATAGCCGCCATGGCGATGGTCTCCTCCAGATGGCACTGATCCGGGTAGAGATAGCGCAGTTGCTTTGCGAAACGGCTCTCCTCGCCCGTATTCAGGCCCTCGGTCCTCGAATCGTACAGCAGCCAGACGTTCTCCGCGCGAGTGATCATCCGATAAAAGTAGTATGCCCACACAGCGTCCTGCCTCAGATATGTGGGCAGGCCGAAGGCCATGCGGATTTCCGCCGGGACAAACGACGAGCCGGCGCTAACACGCGGAAAGACGCCCTCGTTCGCGTTCAGAATCACTATGTGCTTGAAATCGAGCGCGCGAGTCTCGAGCGGGCCCATCACCTGCAGACCGCCAAGCGGTTCGCCCTCGAAAGGGACGCTTATGCCCGAAATGATCTGATCGAGGAGGTGGATCCATGTCCGGGGCAGAACGCCCAGGGAGAGGTCGCGCAGCCGGGTCACGGCCTGATAATAGCGCTTCGCGAAATCCAGCTGCAGGATTATATTCGGATCGTCCGAATCCAGCAGAAGCGTGGCTAAGGTAGTGCAGACTCTCAGCATGTAGCCGGACAGGGCATCGATCTGAGCCGTATCGGTCGATCCGGGATCGGTGATGACCGGCTCGAAAAGGGCCGACAATACCGGCCCCGATGCTATATCGGACCGGGGTATGTAGTATTTCGCGGCCTTAAGGACGTCCTTGACCGTCTGTTTTTCTTCTTCGGAGAGCAGCGCGCCGACTATTCCGGACGAAACTATATCGTGGAAGTTCTTGTGGTAGAAGTACCATTCCCCGCCCTTGCAGCGCAGATGCAGTTGCATCTGAAGGATGTCGCGCATCAGCGAACACCACTCGCTCGAGCGCATCGGGTAGCCCATGGTCACATTCACGCCGCCATCGAGACGGGGCAGGCTGCCGAGCACCGGAAGGAGCATGGTTTCGTCCGCCAGGACCACGGCGAATTCGACGCCCCTGTCCTCAGCCGGGGCCTTCTCAAGTATCCCGGGGAGCATCCTGGCCTGTCCGCTGGCGGAAGGTATCTTACAGACATGGATATTGGGAACGGAATCCCCTGCTTCCGGGGTAAAGACCGGCGGAAACATCGCAAGATTCTCCTTTCGGAAAAGCGAACATACGTTGGAATCGTCCGCTATGAAAGGTCCTGCGAAATCCCAGCAAAATTCTCCCAAGCCGGCATCGCGAAGCTTCGACAGAAGGGCCTTTTCGCAGTTGTTGAGCGCATTGAGCCCCACGAAAACACATTTTTCCGCCCCGGGATAGGCTTCCATAAGAAGGTCGGAAACAGGCGTATCGTCCAGTTTGTCGGCCAGATCCCTGTAGATTTTTCCTTCGTAGGCCATTCCCTTTTCCGAGAGCCTTTTCCTGAAGCCCTCGTAAAGGGGATAGAGGATGTCCCAAATCTGCCTGAAATTCTCCTTAACGTCCCTGCGGGGATTGCCGCTGTGTGTAACCGAATCGAAATTGGATACGAGCCTGTCTATAGCCTCTTTCTGCTTTTGGTCTGCGTATTCGAAGGTATCTTTGATAGCCTTCAGATCGGCTATATTGCGGAAAAGAACGCGGGCGTCGACCCGGTACTTATCTACGTCGTCGAAATCTGAGAGCAGGACATCTCCCCAATAGATGAAATCGTCCAGCGATTCAGCTTTGGGAAATAGCTTGCTATAGACTTCATATAACTCCAGAAGAAGCGAGATTCGGTCAGAACACGAGACCCCGCCCATCGTGCTGAAGAAATCTCCAATGGTAGTGAGCCTCGGAGCCAGCATCGTCTTCGAGTCCGCAGCAGCCAGGTCGCAAAAGTGTTTACGCAGGAAAGCCAGCGAACGGCGGTTCGGCAAGACGAATACCGTCCGATCCAGTGTCTCCTGCGGATAATAGAACTTCGCTACCTGTCTGAGGAAGGGATTCATAAGGACTATTCGGAGGTCTCGGGAAGTTCCTTGCCGGGAGTAAGTTTTACTCCGGCAGCAATCACCTCATTTGCGGCCTTCACTATGCTCTGACGGCCCTCAACGAGGCGCAAGGTATTCTCTTCGAAGAGTTTAGAGGCTCTCGCAATAGCATTGCCGACCTCGACGTTTTTCTCGCAGAAGGTAGCTACGCGGTCGACCATTTTCTGAGCTCCGTTCACGATATCCGCCATATTGTCGAGCTGGTCTTTCTGGACCCATGCCGACCGGATGAGGCGAAGGAACGGGATCAGCGTTTCTTCAGTAGTTATCAGCACATTCTGCCTGAAGGCCTTGGCGAAGATGTCCGGATCCTCCATCTTCGCGAGTTGGTATGCGCCGTAATTGGGGATGAACATGATTACGTACTCAAGAGTAGTACGGCCTTCTACGTATTTCTGGTACTCCTTTGAGGTAAGTTCGGCGATGTGGGCCTGGATAGACTCCAAATTGCGCTTTGCGGCATCTTTACGCTGCTCGTCCGTCTCCGCTCCGTAGTAATCTGCGAGAGCGGTAAGAGACACCTTCGAATCCAGCAAAACGTCTGTATTGTCCGGGAAATGGAGGGCGAAGTCCGGGCGCATCTTCCGGCCGGTTTCTTCGTTCTGAATGATATTGCCCTTGCGGTCGCGCAGGTAGAACTCGGCGTCGTAGTCGCGCCCGGGAGTCAGGCCCTCCTTGATGAGGATATTCTCAAGGATAGTCTCTCCAAAGATGCCCTGCATCTTGTTCTGGCCCTTGAGGGCCTTCGCGAGGTCATCTGCCTGATTGCCAATTGATTCAGTCTGCTTGCGCAGGTTGTTAACCGTTTCGTCGAACTTGGTCTTTATTGAAGCGGTATCCTCGGTATGGGACTTCTTCTGGGCCTCGAAGGCCTCTTTCATCTCTTTGATGTTTTTGTCCAGACCGTCTGTAATTGTCTTGATGCTCTCGGCCGCCTCCTTTTTGATGGACTCCTCACGGGCCTTCATGCGCTTTTCGTTCTCGAGGGCCAGCTCGTTTTTAGTGGCCTCGATTACGGCTTTCTGGTTCTCCTTCAACTCGGCCAGGGTCTTGTCATATACCTCTGATTCGTGGGCACGGAGCGTCTTTTCTGCATTCAACTCCCCTTCCAGCCTGGATATCTCGCGGGTATAGTTAGCCTTGGCGATGAAGTGTGTCAGAGCCCAGGCGATCAAAGCGGCAGCTGCGGCTGCTATTGCTATATAGAGTATCATTTTACGTTCTGCTTGATGTAGACGTCTCTCTGAGGGAACGGGATTTCGATGCCGTTTTCATTGAGGGTATTATAAATCAGCTCCTTAGCAGCTGCGATGTAAGGGATCCTTTCCTCTACGATTACATACTGCTTTACGACGAGATCTACGCTACTATCTCCGAAATCACTGAAGGCGACAGAGATTCCCCTCTTCTTATCCACCACTTCCCTTCCGTAGCTGTCCTTTCTGTACAGCGTCTTAAGAGCTTCGGTAAGTTTTTCGCGAACGAGGTTTACGTCTGACCCGTATGCGACTCCGACAGGAATCACGACCAACTCGTACGAATTGTTCTTTGTAAGGTTCTTGAAGTTCTCGTTGAAGAGGGTGCTGTTGGTGAAAGCCATCAGAGCGCCGTCCATGGTCTGAATGGTTGTAGTCTGGTAGGAGATGCTCTCCACCTTACCCCTGATACCGTCGCACTCGATGTAGTCGCCTACACGCAGGCGGCCCGACATAAGTTGGATACCATAGATGAAGTTGTTCAGGACATCCTTCAAGGCCAAACCGATACCGGTAGCAAGACCGGCGGCCACGATTGAAAGGGCTCCCATAGGGATCTTAAGGAGTATGATCGAGAAGACGATATAGACGCCCCAGACAATGAACGCAATTACGTTGTTGGCGAGGGTAAGGTTAACTTCATTGTCCATCAGGACAGCCTTGCCACTCTTTGTCTTCACGCTCTCATATTTACGCATCTTATAGACCGCCTTGCCCAGATAGGAAGCGTAGCGGAAGATGAAGAACGAGGCGCTGACTACCACCAGTTTGAAGAGCGACAGATGCAGGATAGGGTTGCCTTTCGTATCGCTAAGGTTGAAGAATGGATTGTAGAAGATAGTCTTACAGATGGAGGTAAGATCGAAGATACCTGCTGCAAGCCAGATGCTGAACAGGACGGAAAGAATAGCCGCCACGGGGACTACCGCCATCTCTACGAAGTCGAACAGCCAGGTCAGGGCGATATGTTCGCCGTCGCGCTTCTCTGTAGACTCGAACTTGCTGAACAGGAACTTCTCCTCGTAGATATCCAGGAGGTCGTAGACGGCGGTGATGGTTCCGATTGCAGCGAGCTGGAACAGCCACCAGATAAAGATTTGAACCGCCATCAGGACGAATCCTGTCCATGATAGGATCGTAGAGGCTATCATCACCAGGAGCGTAATCCAGGCATAGATCTTATCGCTTCTTCTTACCTTCTCTCCTGCCTTGACACATATTACCAGCTGCCAGATTGCAAAGCCGAGCAGAACCGGCGGATAAATTAGATTCAGCAACCTGTTGGGGATAAAGATAATACGGAAGCTGATCACGATGAGGCCCATAATGATAACGGGAGTGTAGAGCTTCAAACTGCTCTTAAGGGCATCCGGATCAAGCCTGATGAGGAGCGATGCCAGGATTGCTATCAGCAGCCATGCGAAAATCAACAGCGGGATCGAAGCCTCCACGATAAAGTTCTGATGGACGCAAAGCCGCGCTATCATTACCGAAATCGCAAAGACGAACGCGCCTATAAGCAGTATCATAATATGGCGGCGCTGCTGGAATTCTTCGGTCTGGAAGAATTTCACCTTGTGCATGGTAATCCTAACCACCAGATTGCTGACCACGATAGCTATTAGCAGGTAGAAGAGGACAAAGAAGATGAAGCCAACAACAATAGGTCCTCTCCACTCGCTCTTCTCTCCCGTCGTGGAATACTTCTGGACCGCATCCTGCCAGGCTCTGCTGGAATATGCGCCAAAGCCTTTGAGTACGGTGAAGTAATCGTCCTGCCCCTCAACGAAGATGCGCTTCTGGATAAGCCTGTATTTATTCTGGGCATAATCGTAGCTGCTCTTGAGACGCTCGTTCATCGCGGTATAGTGTTCGGAGTCCCTAACCACCTTCTC
Source organism: uncultured Bacteroidales bacterium (assembly GCA_905234775.1). Next base: position 10,294 of record CAJOJC010000036.1, read on the forward strand.
GCGCTGAGACTTGTACATCTTGAGCATACTGAGGGCGTAGTGGATACAAGAGTCCCTGTCTGCCTGACCCAAAGAATCAAGCACGAAAGTACGGCGCTCCTTTTCGAACTCGGCGCGACGGGCAGAATCCATCTGGGGCATCTGTGCAGCAGAAGGGCGGCGAGGCATGCGCCTGGTCTGGAAACTCGGACCGCCTATTTCCCTGACGATGCTGTCGGGAACTTCCTCTATCTCCTCCAGTGCAGGAGGGAGACGACGAAGCGACTCGATGAGTCGCTCATGACGGTCGATCTCGAGATCCAGCTTCGCTACCATATCGTCGAAGGGCAGACGGGTCTTGCTGAAAGACTCATACTGCTTTGTCACTTCGCCCAGGGCGTATGTGTGGTCGAAAGTGAAATCCTGATTCTGAGAATAGAGCATCAGCGAGAGCTCATTACACTTCTTCATCAAGGTTATCATCTGACGACGACGGCCGTCGTTTCGCGAATTGAGCCTCTCTTCCCTGGCCGTTAGCTTGTCGTACTCCGACTTCAGCTCGAATTTCAAGACCGAGATAGTCTGGCCGAGGTCCTTCTCATTGAAAACCGCCAGCGCCGGGATACTTATCGCCAGTGCCGCAATTACCGCAATTATGCCTTTCTTTTTCATATACGTGGTTATATCCTTACAAATATAACAAATAATAAGGAAGAATAATAAGCGTGATAGATTAATAAGGCAGGGGGTCTCCACGTAAAAAAGGCCACCAATTGGTGACCTTTTTTACGTGGAGATGGAGGGACTCGAACCCTCGTCCAAACATAATACCCGGTAGCTTTCTACACGCTTATTCTTCCTTTAGTGTCGGCTTCGGAACGCCGGAAGACGGGCTATGCCGAAGCTTATCCTTTAAGTCTTGGCGGGGTTTAATGGAATCGCCCCGTGGATCCGGTCTTGATGATACCCCGTATGCCAGAAAGGACCGGCCTGAATCCTGGCGGGATATACGTCAGTGCCGCAGCCTTGGCGGCTCTGATTAATGCGTGTCTCTTGGAGACTTAGCAAGCGTATGAATAGTTGTAGTTGCCTACTATTGGTTGAAGACTGAGATTAACGGGAGGGCCTCCGACTCCCGGCGTGCTTACTGCCGTCTACGATGCTGTCAAAACCAAAACATCCCCGTTGTAAGCAGGCGCCTTACGAAAGGCGGCAGGCAATTTTACTTGCCGCCTTCGTCTGACGCTTTTTATCTGCTCTCTTGACTACGCTCTTCTTGAAAGCGGGAACCGTTTTACGGATCCTGGTTGCAGTAAGAGCACCGTCGTAGTATTCGCTGACGTCTACGTCAACCTTACCGGTAAAGGTAGATGTAACCTGAGCGTTGTCATATTCCTCATCCAGGAAGGAAAGCGCTACGGTATAGTTGTCTCCGCTCTTTGTGATCTTAACGTTTCCGGATGAAGCGGAGTACCAGATCTCGCCGCCGAACACATAGTACGTTCCGTAGTAAGACTCATCATAAACATAAAGAGGACACATGATTCCGGCAACGATCTCATACTTATCGTTGTAGAAGTCTGCAGGAACGCTGAAGGTTCCCTCGGGGAAGGCTTCAGGGTTAGATCCGGAAGCGGAAACGATTTCGATGGCGATCCATTCGTCTTCATCTTTATCGTTCACAAGATAGATCATCCAGTCGTCTGTATCCGTGCTCCATTCGTGTCCGAGATTGAAAGCGTGTATGTCATCTGCCTTAAAGTCGTAATCTCCTTCCGGGCCTTCTTCCGAAGGGCCTTCGCTCTCGCTCTTGTCTTCGATGGAGAGAGGGCCTTTGTAGAGATATTTGTACTCTTCGCCACCAACGCTGATCTGGACCTTGATGGTATACTGGGCGCCTTCTACCGCAACCTCAAGACGGGCGCTCTCGAGGGGCTCGAGCCAGTAATTGTCTGCATCCTGCTGGGTGTACAGATAGGTATCTCCGTAGGAAATGTTGCCTTCGTCATCCTTGTTTTCGATTGAAGGGATAATACCTGCGGAATTGTATTTGTCGTTTGTAATCTCATAGATTCCTGCAGGGAAAAGGGTCGGGCCACCGGTAGCGGTAAGCACATCGAGGCTGAGCTCTACGCCGTTCTTCTTGAAGTAGCCGTCTTCTCCGATCTCTCCAAGCTGGAAAAGAAGGATGTAATCCATGAAGCCTTTCTCATAATAGTCTCCATAGAAGGTTGCCTTCACAGAAAGGCCTTCGGTAACCTGCTCCTGAGGAACTTCCGGGCCGTCCGGATTATTTCTGTGACGGTCTTTTTTACACGATGCAAGAGCGAGCACTGCGAGTGTCGCTGCCATTGCGAGTTTTACGATAGTCTTTGTATTCATAATAAAAACGTATTATCGATTTACGTACCGTATAATAAGATACATTTTGTATGCTTTTCGTTGCACACGAGCCGCGAAGTTAAGCATTTTCAGCAAAAGTTCTATCAAAAAACTTGCCGTTTCGCAAAATAGGAGTATATTTGCAGTCCCAAAATTGCAAGGGAGATTAGCTCAGTTGGTTTAGAGCACCTGCCTTACAAGCAGGGGGTCACTGGTTCGAATCCAGTATCTCCCACACGAAAAGAGCAGCCGTTGAGGCTGCTTTTTTGCGTAAGGTCCCCACTCTTTTTGTTCAAGGTGTGATTTTGTGCCGCACACCTTGAACGCAAAACCCCATCACACGCCAACTTCGCGAAAAGCAGGGTATTTGATGTAGAATCACGTACATTCGCTCACTACCTTCATTCCCCAGTATCCTACCCTCCATCGCGCCACGCCGAGCGTTAAAGACCGCCCGAAGGACCTGCGGCTGCTCCTGACGACTAGCAAGTCGCGAGCGGGAGTGTCCGCCAGGTACGATTTTGTCGAAGTCCCTTCCTGAGGCCGCTCGCGGCCTCTTCCAACCCTTCGAAAAAATCGTCCCCGACTTTTTTTGCCCACGCGGGCTCAGCTGGAGTGCAAACAATGAGGGCCTACCCCTCGCGACAATATCCCTGCCGGGGGCTCAGAATATATATTCGAACGTGAGGGAAAGCGCGAATGCTTCGCGCCGTTGGGTGGATATTCCTGTGTTACAGAGAGTTGCTTAAATCAAACTCCGAATATTTCCGACTTTGATTTGCATAATTACCTGTAAATCAATAAGTTCCACCCGACGGCGACATAAATAATTATTAGAAGGAGGCGGGCTACCGACAGATAAGTCGAGGGGGCTAAGGAGAGGGATGCTTTCCCGTGTGAAATAGCCGGAGGCGCGGGGACTCCCTCGAGCGGGCGTGGCCCTTATCATGCGGAGGATGACGCATCCCCCGATACCCCCTGCGGCCTTTCCACCTTTCCGTATTTGCCTTCGAATACCCGGTCCGGCCGGTCGCCTGATGGCGACTCACTATGCTTAGCTGAGGGTCCGAGCGAGCAAGTCTAAGACTTGCGAGACGAGTCCCGCGAGAGGGAGTCCCCGGCCGAAGGCGAAAAGGGAAAAGGAGGAAGGCCGCAAGGGGCTAGGGGGAAGGGCGCTGAGGGCTAACCAAGAGCTTCGAGTTTGTATCCGAGATGTGAGAGTTCGAGGGAGGAACCGATGCGATACATCGTTTCGACGGTGATGAGGAAAAGGCGGTATGCGAGAGCGGTTCCGGGTTCGGGGGTTTCGCGCATCAGGAAATGATAGGCTGATGCGGCGAGAGACTGCATCTTCGAGACGGAATGATGGCGGTCATGAAGGATCGTATCGGTAATATGATCGTCCATGTCGTCGAACTTGCGCTCGCCCTGGAAGAACTCATAAGGGACCTTGGAGTATTTCTCCCAATCTTTATCCCAAAGAAAAGCGACCGCCATACCGAGATATCCCGCACATCCGAGGCAGAATTCCGGATATTCGTTGAAGTTCCGGACTGCATCGCCGTAGAGCGAGGGCATCAGCCTCAACCATGCCTCGTCCAGATCCGGGCTGTTCAGCAGACTCCCCTGCAGCCAGCCTTCGCTGGTACACTCCTCCAGAAGGTACTGGGTCAGCCCTTCGCGGAATTTATCTTCGATATTGCTAGTCAAGTTTACTCAACTTTTTATTCTTCGCGGTATTCCACATACCGTAGACCTCGGAGACATTGCCGGCGGTGATGAAACACTTGATGTTGTGGTTACGGATGTGGTTCATGAGGGCGGCGAATTCGTCCTGGGAGAGGATGGCCTGAAGCTCGACATGGTCGGAACCGGAGAAACCACCTTTCATATTGTAGAGACTGCAGCCGCGCTTAAGATCGTCGACGATGAAACGGCGAATCTCCTCGCTGTCGTCTGAGACCACGCAAACGCGTTTTTTACGGTTGAGCGAGGCGGTGAAGTAGTCCACCGCGAGACCGTTGATCCAGGTACCGATAACGCCTCGTGTCCCGGAGTATCGAGGAAGGTGATCTTCTCTCCGTTTATCGTAGCCACGGACGCACCGATATCGAAATGGAGATACTTATTCAGGATCTTGGCGAGAATGTCGAGGCCGCCGGTAGAAGCATTTATATTAAACAGGATTGCCTGACAGATGCTGAGCATCAACACGAAGCAGAGCAGGTCGAACCAGGGGTCTCCCATCACAGAGGTAGCGCCTTCGGCAATAACTTTCTCATACGGCAGGATAGCCTCCCAGAGGTCCATAAGCGGACCGAGTATCAACGCAGTATAGACCGTCTTTATTCCGAATTCCTTCCCTATCAGGAGCCAGGCTAAGATCAATAGGATTGCATTGATGGCGACTACTACCCATGAGACCTTGATCGCGATTCCCATATTCTCGAAGATACCGGCGATAACGATAGAAAGACCGGAGATACTACCGATTACGAGTTTACTGGGGACGAGGAAATAATAGACGGCGGCGGCGCCGACCATCATACCGACGGTCATGATTACAAGCTCTTTCCAGAACTTCCATGTACCGAGGGTCTTCAAAATAGTCTTGAACATAGTTTTAGTGTTACAACATACAAATATAATCAATTATTGCCGGACATTAGCTACATTTGTACCGTAAAATGAACGCAAAAAGAATAATCATAGCGATACTGATCATGCTTGCCTTTTCCCCTGCGGCAAAGGCTTTCATCGGTGTCGACACCCTCTATTTCAACGCCAGGGCGGGCTACAATGAAGATGTTGCAAACGGCAGGTACCTCGGAAGGTTTTTCGCAGACCACTTCAACCTCAACATCTGGGGAACAATGACAGACAAAGTCGGTTTCCGCATCAGACACCGATTCAATGTAGCGCCTACCGCCGCAGATCCGCTCAGGGCTACAGACTGGGCGAGCCTTATCTGGCGCCCCAACGAAAAATGGTCCTTCACCTTCGGAAAACAAGCTATCCTGGTTGGTGGTTACGAATACGATTCGGTACCTATCGACGTATATTTCTACAGTAATTTCTGTAACAATCTCCCCCAGGGTTACGCCGTAGGAGCTTTGGCAGACTACAAAATCGCCGAAAACCAATCCATAACCTTCCAGGCCATCAATTCTCCCCTGTCATACGGCTTCCGTGACACTTTTGCATATAACCTGGCATGGCAGGGCCGGATTACCCCGTGGTGGCACACCATATGGACTCTCAATGCAGTAGAAGACAGTTTCCGCCGCTTCATAGGATACGCCGCCCTCGGAAACCATCTGGTATTGGGCAACGTGGCTATAGACCTTGACCTCATAGACAGGGCCAACTTCCATCAAAGCAACCTATTCTCTGACTATACATTCATCACAAAGGTCATCTGGAGCGTAGGAAAATGGAATTATTGCGGAAAGATAGGTTTCGAGCGCAACGACGCCGCCAATGTCGACGAATACGGGCGCGCTTACGATACCGTAATGGCTCCCGGCTACGACTATCTCTACGGCGGACTCGGAGTCGAGTATTTCCCCTACTCAGACAACAAACTGCGTCTACACGCAATCTGGTTCAGGGACAGCGACAATCACCACAACAACTTCCAGGTCGGTGTTACCTGGAGGTTCGATCTGATCAAAAGGTAATTAGATTTCTCCCTTAAGATTGACGGCCAGCTGGGCCTTCACCTCTGAATCCGAATATCCGGACCCCAGGAGGTGGAACAGTTTCGCCAGCATTGCTTCCGTAGTACTGTCGTAACCAGACACTACTCCGGCGTCCTTCATCTGCTTCCCGGTAGCGTAAAGGTCCATATCCACTGTCCCTGCAGGACACTGGGTGACATTGACCAATATCTTCGTAGCGGCAGCCTCACGGACAAGGTCGAGGAACCACTGCGCCGACGGGGCGTTTCCTGCACCGTAGGTCTCGATGATTACAGCCCTGGTCTCAGGGCCCAGGAGGATATTGCTGACCACCTGAGGAGTGATACCGGGATGGATTTTCAGAATCGAAACCCGGGTATCAAGTCCGAGGGAAACGACCAGCGGAAGACCGTTCCATTTACGGATAACCCTGTCGTTGTAGCGGATATTGATACCTGTTTCTGCCAAAGGCTCGAGGTTGGGTGAGCGGAAGGCTTCGAAGCTCTCAGCGTTTACTTTGGTAGTTCTGTTTCCCCTCATCAGCAGCGAGCCGAAATAGATCGCTACCTCGGGAACGCGGGCGCTGCCGTCCGGATTCTTCGCGGCCGCGATCTCCACCGCCGAGACCAGATTCTCTTTACCGTCTGTACGAGGAGCGCCTACAGGAAGCTGACTTCCGGTGAAGATGACCGGTTTGGAGAGGTTCTGGAGCATGAAACTAAGCGCGGAAGCGGAATATGACATGGTATCCGTCCCGTGGAGAACCACGAAACCGTCGTACTTGTCGTAATTGTCCCTGATAGTCAGGGCCATCTTCTTCCACATTTCCGGGTCTATGTCGGAAGAGTCGATCAGCGGATCGAAAGAAAAAGAATCAATCGTTCCCGCGAACTTTTTCAATTCGGGAACTTCTTCCAGTATCTGGGAGAAATCGAAGGGGCGCAGGGCTCCTACCTCGGGATCGGTCTTCATTCCGATAGTCCCGCCGGTATAGATTACAAGTATCGAGGATTTATTCATTTTCCACTTCCTTAAGGCCCATTTCGGCGGCTTTGACGCGCATGAACGCATCCGCCTGGGCGAAATCGTTTTCTATCACGCCGTCCAGAATCGCTTCCTTGACGGCTTCTTTGAGAATGCCTATCGTATTACACGGGTCGAGGCCGTACACTTTCATTACATGCTCGCCCGTGATCGGGTTCTTGAAATTCCTGAGACGGTCTTTCTCCTCTACCTCCACCAGTTTCTGCTCCACAAGCGAGAAGTTCGACTGAATCCGGGCCACCTTCGCCGGATTCTTCGAGGTCACGTCCGCACGGCAGAGGATCATCAAGTCGTCTATATCCTCGCCCGCGTCGAAGAGCAGCCTGCGCACGGCGGAGTCCGTGACGCCGTCGTCCACCAGCGCGATGGGGCGGAGGTGGAGCCAGACCAGCTTCTTGACGTACTTCATCGCGTCGATCGGCAGCTTCAGGCGCTCGAATATCTTCGGCACCATCCTCGAGCCGATGAGGTCATGGCCATGGAAGGTCCATCCGAGGGCGGGGTCGAAGCGCTTCGAGGCGGGCTTGCCGATGTCGTGGAGCAGCGCAGCCCAGCGAAGCCACAGTTTCGGCTCCGGGCCGTCGGTCGCGGCTACGTTGTCGAGGACCATGAGCGTATGGGAGAAATTCTCTTTATGGCCTTTCCCCTCCATCGTCTCCACCCCTTTCAGGGCGCAGAGTTCGGGCAGTATCCGCTCGAGCAGGCCGGTCTTCTCCATCAGTTCGAAGGCCATCGACGGCCTGCGGGTCACGAGCATCTTGTTCAGCTCTTCGGTGATGCGCTCTACCGAAAGGATCGAAAGGCGGTCGGCCATCCGTTTCATGGACTCGAGCGACTCCGGCACTATCTCGAAGGTCTGGTCCGGGGTCGAGAGCTTGGTCGCGAAGCGCACGGCCCTGAGCATACGAAGAGGGTCGTCCGAATAGGTAGTGTCGGGATCCAGCGGGGTTCGGATGATTCCGGCCGCAAGGTCCTTGATGCCGCCGAAGGGATCGACCAGCTCGCCGAAGGAGTCCGGCTGGAGCGAGAAGGCCATCGCGTTGATGGTGAAATCGCGCCTCTCCTGGTCGTCCTGAAGGGTGCCGTTTTCCACTATCGGCTTGCGCGATTCGCGCCTGTAGGACTCTTTCCTCGCGCCCACGAATTCGATCTCGTCTCCCTGATAATGGAGCATGGCGGTGCCGAAATTCTTGAAATACGACACATA
>CAJOJC010000036.1:18617-26988 GCA_905234775.1 uncultured Bacteroidales bacterium
AAGTCGATTCCGCTGCCCTCCACTACTATATCGATGTCTGACGACGGGCGGCCGAGGAAGCAGTCGCGGACATAGCCCCCGATCACGAAAGCGCGCACTCCCCTCTCGGCGGCGACTTCGCTGACGAGACGGAAGATCTTACGGTCCAGGTACTGAGGGACTATTGTCGGCATAACATTTCTTCGAAGGTAGGCACTGAAGTCAGAGGTATGAACTTATCGCCTTCCCGGCCGTAAAGATAGGTATTATTTCCGTTTGTAAGGAAAATGAACTTTACGTCCAGCACCGCATTGTAGCGCATGGCCTGGCGGACTACTTTTTCGTCCAGTTCCACCTCGGGGCGCTTACATTCGACCACGGCCAGCGGCGAGCCCGTCCGGGAGAAGACGACTATGTCTGCCCTGTAGGGCTTACTGCCGAACTCGAACGACACTTCGCTTCCCATCATGTGCTGAGGGACCTTGAAAGAATCGCGCAGGACACCTATAAACCACTGGCGCACCTGCTCTTCCGGAGTAAGCGCGACGTTTTTACGCCTGAGGGGGTCCCATACCTGCTTCATACACGCAAATTTAATCCTTTTTTGTTATATTTGTGTGTTAAGACCATGCACAAAACGGAGTTCCACGGCAGCGCGCTGTCTTTCGAAGATCAGATCAGGCTTCTGAAGAGCCAGGGCCTCGTTATCACCGACGAGAAAAAGGCCCTGAGGGTTCTCCAGAACGTCAGTTATTCGCGCTTGAAGAGTTATCTGGTCCCCCTTATGGAGGACAGGGTATCTCACCGTTTCCGCCCTGGAGCCTCGATGGACGACGCCTACGCCCTCTACGGCTTCGACAGACGCCTTCGCGAGCTCATCTTCCATGAAATGGAAAAGATCGAGATTTCGATCAGGGCCCGGATGGGCTACGTCTCTTCCGGGAGCGATTCCGGATACTGGTACATGAACCCGGACTATTTCCGCAGCAAGGGCGAACACCGCGAACTCATGAGACATCTCATCTCAGAAGTCCAGCGTTCAGACAACGATGCTATAAAGCGTTTCTACGAGAAGTATTCCAACCCTCTCCCTCCCTGCTGGCTCGCTCTGGAAGCCACCTCGATGGGGACTCTGGCCAGCATCTTCGCCGCCATGAAGCCCGGGATACTCAGGATAAAGATAGCCGGCCACTACGGAGTGTCCGACAGCGTTTTCTGTTCCTGGCTCCATCACCTGGTCTACATCCGGAATATGTGTGCACACCACAACCGCCTCTGGAACAAGACTCTGAGTGTCCCCGCCCTTATTCCTGATACCTATCGGGACATTTTCCCCGAGCAGATGCCAGATGCCCAGAACCATGTCTACCTGACTCTCTGTGTAATCAAATACCTTCAGAATACCGTCAAGCCTACCAATTCCTTCGCCCAGCGCCTGAAGGCCCTTATCCATAATTCCCCGGTGGTGGATACAGCCCTGATGGGCTTTCCCGCCGGATGGGAAGACGATCCTTTCTGGAAATGACGGATCCGATAAAAAAATACCTGCTGTATGTAGGCGGAGTGAAACGCTATTCATCCCACACTCAGGCCCTGTATAAGGAGATACTGGAGGAATTCGCAGCATTCACAGAGCCGGAAGACATAGTCCGCTCGCTCAACACCTCTATCCTTCGCAGCTACGAAGTCTGGCTGATGGACGAAAAAAAGCTTGGCGCACGAACCGTCGGCCTCCACCTCAGCGTACTTAGCGGCTTCTGTCGCTGGCTGGTCTCTCAGGGCGCGCTTAATTCGAATCCGGTCAGGACCCTCCCCCGGCCTAAAGTGGAAAAACGCCTTCCCGTCTTCTACCGCGAAGAAAACATGGATGAGTATTTCACCCAAACAGCCCTCTACGGGAGCGACGAAGTCCTGAAGCTATTCAGCGGTAAGCCCGGCGACAAAGCAGACGCTCGTCTATACGAGAACATTCTCAACCGACTGATCATCAGTATCCTCTACAGTACCGGAATCCGCCGCTCGGAGCTGATAGGTCTGAACCGCAGTTCGTACGACTCACACCGCAAGGTTCTTCATGTCCGCGGAAAGGGCGACAAGATGAGAGAAATACCCCTTACGGAGATAATTTGTGAGGAGATTTTGCTATATTTACGTGCGATTGACAAGATGGGTATAGAGGCGGAAGAAACAGCCTTCCCGCTGCTGCTCACAAGATCCGGAAAAAGACTGTATCCGGTCTTTGTAGATAGAGCCGTAAAGGAGGAGCTTGGAGGCGTTCCGGAGATTACTTCCCGTAAATCTCCCCATGTCCTCAGACACACCCTCGCTACCGAGCTGCTGGACGAAGGAACAGACCTCAACAGCATCAAAGAACTGCTGGGACACTCCTCGCTTGCCGCGACACAGGTCTATACACACAACTCAATCGAAAAACTGAAGAAAGTGTACAACAACGCTCATCCCAGAGCAGCGAAAAAATAGTCGATGCCCGTACTCAAAAAAATAGTCGTGAGGAACTGGAGAAACATTGATCTCCAGGAGTTGGAGTTCTCCCCGAACCTCAACTGCCTCAGCGGAGGAAACGGCGAAGGAAAGACCAACCTGCTGGATGCGGTGTACTACCTTTCGATGACTAAAAGCGCGTTCGGCGCCTCAGACAAATTCAACTACGCCCGCGGGACATCCTTCTTCGAACTGGCCGGGACCTACGACATGCACGACGGCCTCCAGGCCCGTTTCGGAATCCGGACTGCCGAGGGCGAAGAGAAGAAAATCACCCGCGACGGAAAGACCTACGAAAAGATAAGTGATCACATAGGTGTGTTGCCCATAGTAATGGTCAGCCCAGGAGACTCCTCTCTCGTAAGTGATTCCTCAGACGAACGCAGGCGCTTCTCGAACGCAGTCCTGTCACAGATAGACCGCGAGTTTCTCTCGGACATGCAGCGCTACTCAAAACTCCTCCAGACCAGGAACGTAGTGCTTAAGGGAGGAGCAGACGACGGCATCCTCGATACCATCGACACCCGTCTGGCCGAGTTCGGGAGCAGGATCTACCGGAAACGTCAGGCTTTCGTCCAGGCTATAGAGCCTCAGGTCGGGAAGTTCTACGAGTTGCTCTCCGGAGGCCGTGAGACGGTAGGTATCCGTTACCGTTCGGACCTGGACAAAGCGCCCCTCTACGATCTCCTGAGGGAGAATCTGGCAAAAGACAGGTTGCTGGGCTTTACAAGTTGCGGCATCCAGCGCGACGATCTCATCTTCACGATGGACGGCGATCCTATCCGAAAGATCGGATCTCAGGGTCAGCAGAAATCCTTCCTTATCTCGCTCAAATTCGCACAGTACGAAATAATGAAGCAGAAATACGGATTCGCTCCTATCCTGCTTCTCGACGATCTCTTCGATAAACTGGACTTCGAAAGGACCCAGAACCTTCTGAAGATGGTGGCAGGAGAAGATTTCGGCCAGATATTCATAACTGATACCGATAAAACAAGGCTTGAGACCATCATAGCCGGAATTACCGAGGAATCCACCTTCTACCAGACGAGCGGAGGCGTCTTTACCAGGCAATGAGAGTCGAAAGAAAGACCGCCGAAGGAATGGACAACCTGATGCTCCGCTATGTAAAGGCCATGGGCATCAGTTTTTCCCACAACTGCCGCCGCATCTATCAGGCCTGGGATGAAGCCTCCGGCGCGGCAGACCATACCATCAGGCGCTATTTTAAAGACGGCACCCTCAGCATCACCCTTGATTCTTCCGTGCTGCGCAGCGTTCTTTTTCTTCAGACAGACCTTCTGATTGCGAAGATCAATCAAATCCTCGACGAAGACGAACTCTTCATCAAGGACGACCCCAGACTCCGCAAAGTCGAAAAATTGATCCTGAAATGAAACTGGTCATAGAGAAATCCATCCCGTTTATCCAAGGCGTCTTCGAACCCTACGGCGAGGTCGTCTACCTCGACGGCGCAGAGATTTCCCACAACGACCTCCTCAATGTCGACGGCCTCATCATCCGCACCCGCACCAAATGCAACGCAGCCCTGCTGGACGGGACCAACGTAAAGATGATAGCCACAGCCGCAATCGGCTCGGACCACATCGACAACTCATACTGCAAGGAACACGGAATCAATACCTCCAGGGCCGCCGGATGCAACGCAGGCGCCGTCATGAACTATGTCTTATCCGCCATGTTCGGCTGCGCCGCGCGAAAGAGCCGCAACATAATCGGAGCGACCATCGGCATCATCGGTTGCGGCAACTGCGGCGGCGCAGTCGAGACCGCGGCGCGAAAGCTCGGGTTCAAGGTTCTGCTCAACGACCCTCCGAGAGAGGAAGCCGAGGGGCCTTCTCAGTTCTGTTCCCTGGACTACCTCCTCGCCAACTCAGACATAGTCACACTCCATGTCCCGCTGAGCGACTCTACCCGCAAGATGTGCAACGACTCTTTCTTCGAAAAGATGCGCCACAACGCGATGCTTATCAACACCGCCCGCGGGGAAATAGTGGACGACGATGCCCTCCTCAGGGCTCTTCCGAAGCTGGATTCAGTAGTGATCGATACCTGGAACAACGAACCTGACGTGAATCCGAGGCTGGTGGATGCCGTAGATATCGCTACCCCCCACATAGCCGGATACTCTTATCAGGGAAAGCTGGTAGGAACCCTCATGGCAGTCCGCTCGACCGCCCGCTATTTCGGCATTACGGAACTGTTCAATTTCATTCCCGTACCGGATATAGACGGAATGGATTCGGTCAGGCTCAATATGACGGGAATGAGCCAGGGACAGATGACGAGCGTCTTCCAGTACAACTATCCAGTATTCACGGATGACTTCCTTTTCAGGATGAATCCCTCCGATTTCAAGGAACTGAGACGCAACTACAAGTACCGCAGAGAATTTTTTATAGAATAACCGCATATGACTCAGAAAGAACAAATCGAAAGGTTTAAGGAAGGTTTTCCCTCCCTTAAGATTGTCTCCGCCGCTACCATAGGCCGCGGAATCGTCAGACTCGACGACAAACAGCTCAAGGAAGCCTCTGATTACTGCGACACTGCCGAGGTCGCAGGAAAATGTAAGTTCGTTCCCGCTTCGGGCGCCGCTTCGCGTATGTTCAAGGACGTCTTCGCCCACAAACCGGAGACTATCGGGAAACTGGCGGACAATATCGAGAAGTTCGCATTCTACGATCCGGCCGTCTTCGGAAAGGCCCCCTATGACCCGGTGAAGACCGCAGACGCCCTTCTGGAAGAGCCCGGCCTCGGCTACGGAGCCAAGCCCAAGGGAGTTTTGAAATTCCACCGCTACAAAGAGGAAGCCCGTACCGCTTTTGCCGAACATCTGGTCGAGGGCCAGGAATATATGCGCAACGCAGACGGAACGGTCAATCTGACCTTTACTATTTCTCCCGAACATCAGCATCTGTTCGAGCAGGCTCTCGCCGAGGTTAAGGACACCTACGAGAAGCGCTACGGAGTAAAATATAATATAAGGTTCACCTATCAGGACAAAGCGACGGATACTATCGCCGTCACTCCTGACAACAAACCCTTCCTCAAAGAAGACGGAACCGTCCTCACCCGCCCCGCAGGCCATGGCGCCCTTATCCACAACCTCGGAGCGGTGGAAGAAGAACTCGTGAGCATCAAGAACATAGACAATGTCGCGGTAGAAAGGCTTCTGCCTACTACTGCCCTTTATAAGAAAGCCTTGATGGGCCGCGCGCTCCAGCTTCGCGACCGCGTGTTCGGCTATCTGGTAGAATTCGACCAGAGAACAAGAATCAACCCCGCACCATACCAGCCTCATCTGGTAGGCTACTTCCCTCCCTACGAAGACTGCTTTGCTACCGACGAATTCCAGAAACTCTGCAATGAAATAGAAGAGTTCCTTCGCGAGGAATTTTGCATCGAAATGCCGGAGTTCAAGACCTGCAAGGAGAGGGCCCTGGCCCTGCGCGCCAAGCTCGACCGGCCGCTCCGCGTATGCGGAATGGTCCGGAACGAGGGCGAGCCGGGAGGCGGCCCGTTCATCATCCGTGAAAAAGACGGAAGTACTTCGCTCCAGATCCTTGAGAGCGTCCAGATCAGCGACCCTTCGCTCATGAAGGAAGCAACTCATTTCAACCCCGTGGATCTGGTCTGCTGCCTGCGCGGTGTCGACGGCAAGAAATTCAACCTTCTCGACCATGTCGATCCCGAGACTGGCTTCATCAGCTCCAAGAGCTACCAGGGCCGCGAGCTTAAGGCTCTCGAGCTCCCCGGTCTCTGGAACGGAGCCATGTCTGACTGGCTTACTTCATTCGTGGAAGTACCCATCGAAACCTTCAATCCCGTAAAAGTTGTGCTCGACCTTTTGAAACCTGCACATCAAGTGTAATAATTTATTGTCTAATTATTGGCTTTTGATTATCTTTGCGCGCGTTTTTTAAGCAGCAAAGAACAAATCGTAACTTTATACATATGCAGAACAAACTCCAAGAACTCACCGACAAGCTTTATCTGGACGGTCTTGCCAAAGGCAAGGAAGAGGGTGACAGGTACCTCGCCGATGCCCGCGCCCAGGCTGAAAAGATAGTCGAAGAGGCAAAAGCCAAGGCTGCCCAGATAGTTTCGAAAGCTGAAAAGGATGCCGAAGATCTCGCAGGAAAGGCGAAGTCAGACATCAGAATGGCTTCCGAGCAGGCTCTTCAGGCAACCCGTAAGGACATTGAGAATATCCTTACAGACTCGATAGTGAAGGAAGGAACCGCGAAGGCTCTCGCAGACGCAGATCTCCTCAAGGAAATAATCCTCGCTGTAGCGAAGAACTTCAGCGCACAGGAAAGCGCAGACCTCGAGATCGTTCTTCCCGAGGCCCTTAAGAAAGATCTCGCTCCTTGGGTGGAAGCCCAGCTTGCAAAGACCCTGAAGGGTGGAGTGAAGGCCTCCTTCTCCAAGAAGATAGCCGGCGGCTTCACCATCGGCCCCGCAGATGGCGGATGGTTCGTAAGCCTTACTGACGAAACCTTCACTGCCCTCATCGGCGAATATCTTCGTCCGATAACCAAAAAGCTTCTCTTCGGTGAATAATTACGAGTACATAGTAGCCAGTCTCCCGGTGATCGCCAGCGATTACCGCGGAGAACTAGACTACAAAGGAGTGGTTGACGAGATCCGAAGCCAGCTGTCTTCGAAAGACACCGCCGCGCTCGACTTTCTCCTCTCCGGCTTCGAAGCTGAAAACCTGGATGCGGAGTTCTACAAAAAGGCCCTTTCAAGCAAAGATGCTTTCATCAGGGAGTTTTTCTCCTATGATCTGGATGTCCGCAACACACGGGTAGAATTCCTCAACAAGGCCCTCAACAGGCCGGAAGGCATGGATATTCTTGTTCTAGACGAAGAAGCCGAGCCCAGGGAGTTCGAAGGATTCAAGCAGGTGATGAGCGTTCTTGAAGGCGAAGACATCCTCGAAAGGGAGCGTGGTCTGGACGACCTGATGTGGGCGAAGATTGACGAGATAGTAGGCCTTCAGGTCTTCACTCTCGACGCAATCCTCGGCTTCACGGCGAAACTCCAGATTATCGCCCGCTGGCTGAAACTGGATCCCGAGACCGGCCGCGAACTGTTCCGCAGGCTTGTCGATGAAATCAGAAACAATAAAAATTCAATAAATAATGAGTACAACAGGTAAAGTAACGGGCATCGTGTCCAACCTGGTGACTGTTCAGGTCGACGGTCCTGTAGCCGAGAACGAACTCTGCTACATCGACCTCAAGGGAACTAAGCTTCTCGCCGAAGTCATCAAGGTCGGAGGCGACAAAGCTTCCGTTCAGGTATTCGAGAGCACCCGTGGCCTCAGGTGTGGAGACCCGGTCGAGTTCCTCGGCAAGATGCTCGAGGTCCAGCTCGGCCCCGGCCTTCTGTCCAGCTCCTACGACGGACTGCAGAACAACCTCGCCACGATGGAAGACGTCTTCCTCAAGAGAGGCGAGTACACCTCCCCCCTCGACCACGACAAGCTTTGGGACTTCACTCCCGAGGCCCAGGTCGGCGACAAAGTCCAGGCCGCGAGCTGGCTTGGAGAAGTCAAGGAAGGCTGGCTGCCCCACAAAATCATGGTCCCCTTCTCGTTCAAGGGTGAGTATACGGTAAAGAGCATCAAGCCCGCAGGACAATATAATATTGACACTGTCATTGCAGTGCTGACCGCCGAAGACGGCGAAGACGTCGACGTGACCATGGTCCAGAAATGGCCGGTCAAGGTGGCAGTCAAGGGATACAAGGAGAAACCGCGTCCACAGAGGATCATGGAGACCGGTATCCGTATGTTCGACACCTTCGATCCCATCGCCGAAGGCGGCACCGGCTTCATCCCCGGCCCGTTCGGCTGCGG
>CAJOJC010000037.1:0-12668 GCA_905234775.1 uncultured Bacteroidales bacterium
AGAGAAGATTGCTATGGAGGATATGTGCCAGCTTACCGAGCGCCAGACCGAGAATAAGTACAAGAGTTCCTACGAGCAGGTAGGCAAGGCCATCCGGAAGTATTCGACCAATGCACAGTTGGATATGGTGGATTTTCTGGAGCTTGTGTATTTCTCCTGGCTTACGGGGAACAACGATATGCACCTGAAAAATTTCTCGCTGTATTCTCCCGCCGGCGAGCCTGTCCTCACCCCGGCTTACGATTTATTGAGCGCCGTATTGAGTAATCCTGCCGATGACGAAGAGTTGGCACTCAATCTCAATGGGAAAAAGAAACGGATGAAAGATGCTGACTTTAAAGCCGCATATTGTACTTGTGGCGTTCCTGAAATCGTCTTCGACCGCGTGAAGAAGAAGTATTTGGATCTCCTTCCCAAGTTTGAGGAAGAGATTCAGCGCTCATTCCTTTCTGATGAACTCAAGACAGCATACATTGAGCTTCTTCACAAGAGGTTAATGGTATAAGCGTTACACCTCCTGCTGGACAGCCGATTTCTATCGTCCTCGAATAGAATAGTCGCGCCTTATAATCAAAGAATTAGATGTCGACAAGGGAATCCGCAAACGCCGTGTTGGTGTGACAGGGACCAATTACCGTCCTCTTGACAATGAGCATCAAATCCGAGAGGCGCTGGAAGACTCCTGCCGTCTTATAAACGGAAAAGATAATGTCTTTGAGAAAGCACTACTGGCACTGGTGCTGCTTTCCTACATTCAGGCCTTCGCCGATGGAAACAAGCGTACAGCTCGCATCACCAGCAATGCTATTCTTATTGCAAACAGATACTGCCCTATTTCCTTCCGATCAGTGGACTCTGTAGATTACAAGAAGGCGATGCTTATCTTCTACGAGCAGAACAACATCCCAGCCTTCAAAAAGATATTCATTGATCAGTTTGCATTCGCCGTACAGACATATTTCTAAACAGATCAGCGCTAATAGACATGCGTACACACGAAAAAAGCACTGCGATTTGCAGTGCTTTTTTCGTGACTCCTACAGCAAGCCACCTTGCAAATCATTGCATAAGAAGCATTTAGCACATTGCATAGGGTTGCATTATAATGGAGGAATACCGCAAAAGTTCCGATTAAAATGCCACAAATATTACTATCAAATTACCGCAAAAACACCGGACAAAACACCACAAAAGTTCCGATTAGCTGTTGGAATTTCAAGAATTAGTCGTACCTTTGGCAGAGAAAATGGATGAAAGACTATATGGATTATCTTGAAAGAGCTGCAGATAGGATGCTGATGGACAGACTGGATGGGTTCGGTGCTGTTCTTATTGAGGGGCCCAAGTGGTGCGGCAAGACCACTACAGCCAGCCAGCACGCAAAGAGTATTATCAAAATGCAAGATCCGGATAATGCCTCAGAGTATCTGGCCACCGCTGCGACTAAGCCGTCTCTCCTTCTAAAGGGCGCGAATCCTCGCCTGATTGACGAGTGGCAGGATGCGCCCGTACTTTGGGATACGGTTAGAAATGACGTGGACGGGCGCACGGATGTGGGTCTATACATCCTCACTGGCTCAAACGCCGTGAATAAAGAGGAAATCAAGCATTCCGGAACTGGTCGTATCGCCAAAATGAAGATGTATCCGATGAGCCTTTGGGAATCCAAGGAATCCAGCGGTGAAGTCTCCCTGCAACGTCTATTTGACGACCCTGATTATGACTTCGATGGAGCCCTGTCTCCTCTCTCGGTAGAAGACCTTATCTTCCTTGCCTGCCGCGGTGGATGGCCTGCTTCCCTAAAGGCTAGGACAGATGTGGCCAGGCTGCTCACAGCCCAGGAGTATATCAATACGCTTTGCTCGGATGATATCAACCGCATAGACGGCGTTCAGCGCAATGAACGGATAGCCCGGATGATTCTTCGTTCATATGCTCGCAACGTTTCAACGCTGACCAAGAAGACAGCCATTCTTGCCGATATTACCAGTTCAGGGGAGTTCAGCGTATCGATGGATACGATGGATGATTATCTGGATGTGTTCAATCGGCTCTTTGTCATTAAAGACATCGAAGCATGGTGCCCGCCTATCCGCAGTAAAACAGCCATCCGCAGCGGTCTAAAGCGGGAGTTCATTGATCCATCAATAGCAGTAGCAGCCTTAGGGCTATCTCCTGAAGCACTGCAGACGCAGTTAAAGACCTTCGGTTTCATTTTTGAGAATATGTGTGCACGTGATTTACGTGCCTATTCCCAACAGCAGCGTGGCGAGTTATCTTACTACCGTGACCGTTACAATCTGGAGTCGGATCTTGTGCTACATCTTGGTGACGGTCGCTATGCCCTCATTGAATGCAAATTGGGTAGTGCCGAGATTGAAGACGGAGCTTCCCACTTGAAAGAGATTGTACGCCTAATCTGTGAGCATAACAAGGAAGAAAAGCAGAATCCCATCCGAGAGCCCGACCTACTCATCGTACTCACCGGTGGCAAGATGGCCTACACCCGTCCGGACGGTGTCAAAGTAATACCGCTAGGATGTATGAAATGGTAGACTATTAAATTTGATACCTATTTTTCTTTATTAGCATTACCGTTTATGGAAAGAGTCTTATTTGGCAAGTACTATTATGATGACAGCGCTGTCATCACGAATGATTCTCAGATATGCAAGAATGAAGACGGCGACTCTTATATCATCAAGTGGCTGAATGTAGAGCCTTTCTTGTTCTCTTTCCTGGATGGTCAGTTGCAAATCGTGAGCAACTGTAACATTAAAGAGGTGGCTAAGTGTATTGATTTTGGAGAGTGTCGAGATAACGGGAAATACGCGGTTGTTTATCCCTCATTACAGGTACAGCCCATTCGGCGCACAGACATCAATGAGTGCCTAAGTATTATTCTGGGTATTGCCAAATTCATTTCTTCGGCCCCGTTCCCTCATGGGAATCTCTGTCCGGAAAATATTGAGTACAACTCGGACAACAAGGAATTGACGATTCTCAACTATGGGTTCTCGAATATCATTCCACCCTCACCGGAGTTCACTTGCCCCGAAGGAGATCGCGCGAAGAAGCTCGCAGATATCTATTCCTTGGGAAAGCTCATTTGTTGGTTGGTTGAGGGTATTGATTCCGCTCCCGAAGAGCTAGTTCAACTTGGCACGCAGATGACCAGTGAAGCCAGAATGTCTCGTCCATGTATTTCTGATGCCATAGAGGTTCTGGAACGCTTGAACAAGACCGAATCCGGTTCGTTTGTTCAGGCATTCATTAACGATAATGTCCCCGTCACAATTGAGGAGCTGAATTCGGAAACCGTATCATTTTTCGTAGGAAAGGTATTCCTGGTATTCACCGAACAATATGCTATCAATGCCAGGTATTATAATCGAGTGATAACGCTTGAGAGTATCTGCACTGATGAGACGCTTGTTAGCTATAGAAAGTATGCCAGCCTGTTCCCGTCAGGCATTCAGTTCCATTCCGGACAAGGGAACACGGACCTTACTGGAATATTTGATGAATTCCGTGCCAAATCAAAAAGCCAGAGCGAAGAAAAGAAATCTTCCAGGGACGAATTGAGCCTCTATTCTGAAGTGATTGAGAAAGAGCTTCAGTACATCGATAAGAACGCTCTGTCCTGCCAATACGACGGTATTAGAAGAGTTGGCCGAGATATGGTGATGACCGTACATGTCTCCCAAGACAAGATGAGTGCTGTCTCAAGCCATGTCGAGCATTCCAATGAAGACCCCACTTTACGGTACGATTATTTGGTCAACCTGAATAAAAAACAGATTCGATTCAGTGGCAAGCCTTATGGTGAATTGAAGTATATTGGTGAAGGACGGTATGACTTAAGCTTCAAGGATTGTAGCGAAGAGTTCCGGGAACTGCCATCTCGCGGCAAACTTGATGAAGACACGTCCTTGCTTAAAATCGAGCAAAACAGGAAAAAGACCGCGCTGGCCCAAGTTCGAGATATGAGGGTTAAGAACCCGGCTCTCATTCATTATTTGTTTGCTCCTCAAGAGTTGAGGCCCATAAGTATCCCTCTTGAAGAGTATTCCTTCGTTCCCGAACAGAAGGATAAGAACGGAAACCCTTTTAAGTACAAAGGAAAGCAGTTAGAGGCTATCGTTAAAGCCATTAACTGCAAGCCCCTGTCAATTATTCAAGGCCCTCCGGGAACAGGTAAGACAACGGTTATTACCGAGATTGTCTTCCAATTGTTAAAGAAGCAGCCAAATTGCAGGATTCTTCTGACTTCCCAAACGAACAGTGCTGTGGACCAGGTGCTGGATAAAATTATTGCCAACAAGATCCCTGCTTTGCGATTTGCTGCTGATGAGAGCAGAATAGAATTCGATAACGTACGTGGCTCCACTCTCCTGAACAAGTTCGGCTCCTGGCAAGATGGCGTTCGTGATTCAGTAAGTAAGCTTATTGAATCATCGAAAGGAGACCGGCCTCTAAAGGAGTTCTACGAAAAGTGGAGAGCCGACGTCGCATCTTTTAAGCAAGATGGTCCTGTCGCGAAGCAGTTCTTGAAAAGTGTTAGCGTCATAGGTGCCACATGTAGCCACATTGCAGCGAGTAAGTATAAGGATTTTGGATTCACTTTTGATTACGTGATAATGGATGAATCAGGTAAGGCGACCACAGCGGAAGCCTTGGTGCCAATCAATATGGCGCAAAACCTGATTTTGGTTGGAGACCATAGGCAACTGCGTCCTATGCTTTCCACAACTCCTGACGTAATAAACTGGCTCAAACAGCAACGTACACTCGGAGAGTATGAAGATTGTGTCGATGATTACTATACTCCTGATAGCCTCTTCCAGCAGGTTATAGCCAAGATAGATCCCTGTTACTCAACGCAGCTTACCGAATGCAGGAGGATGAGTCAGAAGCAAACTGAGTTAACCTCGAAGTGTTTCTACGAGAACGAAGGAGACCGACCACTCGAATTTGTCGAACGCTCGAATGCTGATGAACAGCATTTCAATATGTTCGATAAGAGTGTGGTTTTTGTCGATATAGGTGATACCTATTCATCCCAGAAGGACCGTGGTTCTTCATATAATACAGAGAGCATCAAGGCCATTACCAAGATTCTTCGCTGGTTGAATGACGATCCTGTATCCAAGGAGTACACGTATGGTGTAATTACCGCATACAAGGCGCAGCATAAGCGACTATGGAAAGCTGTTGAGCAGTTGAAATCTTCTGGACAGATATCAAATATCTGTTCCGTGGACACATCAAACGACAAGTTCTGCGTTTCCATTTTTGACAAGTTCCAGGGGCTGGAAAGAGACGTAATGATTGTTGACCTGGTTCAAAGTGGCCCCAATATGAGTATGGGATTCATGGAGATCCCGAATCGAATCAACGTCGCTCTTTCCAGACAGAAGAAGCTTCTCATAATTGTTGGAGACTATAAGAACTGGGGGGCGGCTCGGCCTAGAAGAAATGGAAGACGGACCTGCTTGCAAAGCTACCTCGATCAAATTGAAGATTGCGTAATTTCAATACCGGCAATCAAAGAGGAAGAGGCAGCCAAGAAGGTCGGTGTTATAGAATTCTCCACCAAGGCAGTCAAGTGTCAATTCCTTAAGGAAGGAGCAACACATCCTTATGACATTTGCTCCTTGGATCGTAGCAATACTGAGAAGACATTGACTCGTGACTGTATGAAAAATGGCATTATGGACCTTGATAAATTCAAGGATAATGTCTTGTCATACGCGGAGAAGTTTATCAACGTAATGAACTCATCCGGAGTGACGGAGATTCATGCCATAGCGACAGCCGTATATCGTCAAATTAGTAATATCCATGAGGTTACGGACCTTATCAAAAAACGTTGCAATGTTAATTTGAATGTCATATCCCCTGAAGAGGAGGCTGAGTACCTCCTGGAGGGCTTTATGAATCTTAGGCATCCTGCAGACATTTCTGATAAAGACAATCTGCTGCTAATTGACCAGGGCGGTGGAGGCACCATTATTACGGCTTTCAAAGATGGGGAGATTCTTTGGTCCAAAGACATGCGGCTTGGCACCCTGGAGCTCAAGGAAGTCTTCTTCAAAGACGAGAATAATAGCATTGAGCAGGCATTATCCGGAGTAAATAAATATGTGCTGGAAGTGCTGAATCAGGCTGGAGATAATGAATTCTCTGATTGCAAGATCATCGTTCATGGATCTGCCATCAAAGAGATTCCAAAGATTCTTGGAATGAGGAACAACAGTAAGGACATTCAAGGGTTGACTCTATCAATAAATCAGGTTGAGCACGGAATCAGTATCTGTGAGCAACAAATTCTCGGTAAACGGAACCTTAAGGAAGTCAGATCTCTGATAGAGAACACTTCTCAAGAGAATAAAGATTTCGAGAACATCTTCTCCGTTGCAATCGGGTCGAAGGTGTTCCTGTATGTCCTTCGTGCATTCAATTCTGATAAAATGGCCCTTTGCGGAGCTGGTCCGTGGGACGGTCTTTTCTTCCACTATAATAAATAACGAGTATGCTTAACACGAATCAAGTAGCCAGTTACCTTTGCGGCAGGGTACAAAGAGGATATAAGATTAACGAACTCGTACAGTTCTCATATCAAATCCAAAGACTGTCTTTAGCCGTGTTGGCGACATCAAAGACTGATGGGGATTCTGAGGCATTGTATCATGCAATTCTTTCCGCCGTCAAGTTCGGTTCGACCTCAATCTCCAGCATCATTCGTTTTTTGGGTCTTAATCCGGAAGATTCGTTTATTCCTCCAATTATTGGAAGTCTCTTTTCCATGGGCTTGCTTTCATCAGTCAATGGCGTGATAGGACTTACAACCAGCGGCCGGGAATTCCTGGATGGTTCGTATAAGCTCTATGAAGAGATTGAGGCTGATTTCAGAATTGATCTGGACCTATTCCGGAATCGCTTGTGCGCTGCTTATGATGACCTGTCAGCGGATTCGCTGGAGAAGGTGTTCCCTTCAAGAAACGCAATTACAAGGCAGGATGAACTGAAAGCATATTGTATGAAGAGCTTCAAGCTCGTTTCATCCGAGTATGCACGCTCTTCTGGCAATACGCTGCTGGATATTCAGCAAGTTTCATTGATGGGCAAGCCGATGTTCAGGAATCTATGGTTTGCCGAGTATGTGAACACCAAGAGCGAAGAACTACCATACATAGAAGTGTATTATGAGCAGAACGGCGATATTATTCGCGACGATGCTCTGTCAAAACTCTTCCAGTCAAATTATTCCTTCGTAATCCAGCAGCTTGGTGAAGAAGAGCGTAATGAGCCAATAGAGATTCTACAGACCATTGCTGAACCTGTCACCAAGGCCGAGACAGTCTCTTCTGAAGAGAACGTGCTTCTAACCATATGGGAGACTAAGCAGGAATTCATTAAAGCACTTCGCAACGTCAAACAGAAAATACTCATTGAGAGTCCGTGGATCAAGAAGGCCACAATGGAGTACATGCCCTATTTCAAGAGCATTTTGGAAGAAGGGAAAGATCTAGTCATCTTGTACGGAATAAAAATGGACAATGGCGATGATACTCCCACGCTGGAGAAGCTGCAGGCATTGAGTAAGTACCCCAACTTCCATTTATTCTTCCTGCCTCGACACCTATACAGATCCGGAGTCAGAGCATTCAGTGGTAGCCATCGTAAGATATTAATAAAAGACAACGACTTCTTCATTTCGGGTAGCTTTAACTACCTATCGTTTGGTAGACAGGAAGGGCAATCAGTATCAAACGAAGAATCTATCAAGATCTGTCAAAACGTTGAAGAAAGATGGCAAAAGATAAACAGGGAGTATAACCTTAATCTGTCATTATAGTTGGTACAATTTTGGTACAATTTTAAAGAAAAACCCCATCTGACGCGTGCCAGACGGGGTTTTGAAGTGACTCCTACAGGACTCAAACCTGTAACCTTTTGATCCGTAGTCAAATGCTCTATTCAATTGAGCTAAGGAGCCAGGTTGCCGGGGATTTACCCGGACTATTCTTCGGCGGCAGGCTTGACGCTCATCTTCTTCTCGCGGATGCGGGCCTTCTTGCCGGAGAGCTTACGAAGGTAGAAGATGCGGGCGCGACGGACGTGGCCGACTTTGTTCAGTTCGATATTCTCGATGAAAGGTGACTCATAAGGGAAAATCCTCTCAACACCTACGCCACCGGTAACCTTGCGAACCGTAAAGGTCCTGGTGAAGGGGGTTGCGCCTGAGATCTGGATTACCTGACCCCTGAAGTTCTGGAGACGGAATTTGTCGCCTTCCTTGATTTTATATGTAACTGTAATAGTATCTCCTGCCTTGAACTGAGGATACTTTTCAGCTTTGTTCTGAGCAAATGCCTGCTCAACCAGTTTAATTGCGTCCATTGTTTCAAAAAAATCTTTATAAGTGCAGCGTCATCGAACCGTTTGAAGAGAGGCTGCGAAATGGGACTGCAAAGGTAGAACTTTTTTCGAACTATCCAAAATTATTTAAAAAATATTTTTCTCCTTTTCGAAAATAGCTTTGTCGTCGCGCGAGGGATCCGGCTTGAAGCTGTTGCTGGAGCGCATTTCTTCAATAGCCTTTTTCTCCTCGCGGGAGAGTTTGTGAGGGATCCAAACCAGGATCTTCACATACAGATCACCCTTTCCGTAGCCGTTCAGAGCAGGCAGGCCCTTTCCGCGCAGGCGAGTGACGTAGCCGCTCTGGGTTCCGGGGTCCAGTTTGAGTTTCTGCTCACCGTCCAGGCATGGAACAGAAATCTCGCAGCCGAGGATAGCGTCCGTCACCGAAATGATCTTTGTGAAGAAGAGGTTCTGGCCTTCCCTCTTGAGATTCTCGTCTTCGATCTCCTCGATCACGACGAGCAGGTCGCCGTTGATGCCGTTGTGGGGAGCGCTGTGGCCTTCGCCTCTGATCGTAATCTGCATTCCGCCCTCAATACCCGCGGGTAATTTTGACCGAAACCGTCTCCTTCTTACGGATCACGCCGGTTCCGCCGCAACTGCGGCAAGGGTTGGTGACGATCTCGCCTTCGCCGCCGCACTGGGGGCAGACGTTGTAGGTGATAGTCCGGCCGAAAAGGCCGCTGGTGACATGCTGGACCTGGCCGTTGCCCTTACAGGTAGGGCAGGTCTTTATATCTGACGAATTCTTCGCACCCTTTCCGCCGCAATCGGGGCAAGGACGGTTGCGCTCGAGGGTAACTTCCTTCACGCAGCCATTCGCGATCTCGGAGAGAGTCAGGCGCACGCGTGTACGGATGTCGCGCCCGCGCTGCTTCTGCCTGCCCTGCGGGCCGCCGAAGCCGCCAAAGCCGCCGAATCCGCTGAACGCGCCTCCGAATGCTCCGCCGAACAAGTTGTTGATGAGGTCATTCAGGCTGCCGAAGCCCTGGCTCCAGTCCTGGGCCCCCGCACCCTCGACGCCTGCGAAGCCAAACTGGTCGTATTTCTGGCGTTTGTCGGGATCGCTGAGGATAGAGTAGGCCTCCGAAGCCTCCTTGAACTTCTCCTCGGCGGTCTTTTTCTCCGCATCGGTTCCATTCACCCAGCGGTCTGGATGCCACTTAAGAGCAGCCTTTCTATAGGCCTGCTTTATATCGTCTTCAGAAGCTCCTTTCTGGAGCCCCAGGACCTCGTAGTAATCTCTTTTCTCTGCCATATTATGCTCCGACTACAACCTTAGCGTAACGGATAACCTTTCCGCCAAGCATATAACCTGTTTGGACTACGTCGATAACCTTTCCTTTCATATCCTCCGTAGGGGCCGGGAACTGGGTAACGGCTTCGTGATAATCAACGTCGAAGACTTCTCCCTTGGCCTTAATTACTTCCAGCCCGCGACTCTTGAGGTAAGCCATCAGCTTGTCGTAGATAAGGGCTGTTCCCTGCTTCGCCGATTCGTCCGAGGAATTCTCCAGCATCTGCATAGCCCTCTCGCAATCGTCCAACACCGGGAGGAGGCCCTTGATAGTATCGGCTGCCGCGGTAGCTACCAACCCGAGCTTTTCCTCGGCGCTGCGCCTGCGGAAAGTCTCGAATTCGGCCATCAGACGGAGATAATCGTCGTGCTCCTTAGACAATTTGTCAGTGAGCTCGGCTATCTTTTTCTTACTGTTATCTTTAGGTTGGGCCTTAGCGGCCTTCACATCTTCTTTCTTTTCGTCCATAACGTAAAAAACATGTTCTGGCAGATAAGTCTTCAAAACCTCTGCCAGAACACTATCTCTGCCATTTTGTCAATTATCAGTAGAGTTTCTGTCCGCCTATGAACTCCCGCATGATGGAGGTCGCGGGAATTGCCTCGATCTCTTCGGTCTTCAGGGCAACCGCCTTCTCAAGGAATTCAACGAGAGAGTGAGCCTTCTCATAAGCCGGCGAGTTGGGGCCGATCTGCTTCAGGAGCGGCTCGGCGTAGTACTTCAGGACCGGGACGTCGTAAAGGGTCGAGGAATTGAACACTACATTGGCCAGGTCCTCATACGGGAAGATATTCTGAGTCTCTCCCCTTCTTACGGAAGGCCAGCGAAGGATGTTCTCTTCGGGCGAGATTCCGCGGGTGCGGGCGTCGCGCACGATCCTGCGAAGCAGGCGCTTGTCGGTCGTGGAATTATGGACCTTCTCTCCCCCGGGCAGGGCCGAAAGGGCGGAGATGTAGATGCGGAAGATCTTTTTCTGGTCCACGTTCGGAGTGAGCGCCGGATTCAGGGCGTGAATTCCCTCCATGAACAGCAGGTCGTTCGGACCCAGGCTCATGCGGGTCCCGTCGAACTCACGGCAACCCTTGACGAAGTTAAACTTCGGGACCTCGATCTCCTCGCCCGCGAGAAGCGCATTCAGCTGCTCGCCCAGGAAGTCGATGTCCATGCCGTAGAGCGACTCGAAATCATATTCGCCGTTTTCGTCGCGCGGGGTCTTATCCCTGTCCACGAAATAGTTGTCCAGCTCGATCACCTTCGGATTCAGGCCGAGCACGCGGCACTGCTGGGCAATGCGCAGCGACGACGAGGTCTTACCGCTCGAAGACGGGCCGGACATCATCACTATGCGACTCTTATCCTTGAGCCAGAAGATTTCGTTCGCTATTTCGGCGTACTTACGCTCCTGACGCGCTTCACAGAGATTAATAAGGGGAATCGCCTTCCCGGCCAACAGTGTATCGTTGACTTTGGCAAGGGTATCAATTCCGATGGCCGAACACCAGTCGGCGTATTCCTGCCTTGCGGCTTCTATCTTTGTCATAACAAAATCCGTTATACACAAATGTAGGATTTATTTTTTACTTTTGTAGTATGTGTCCCAAAGAGATATTTGAACTATTCAAAGATGGATTTGAATGGTTCGGCAATTTGTCCGGCTACATAGTCGACATTTTCGAGTTTCTGGCAGTCGTTATTGCGGTCGGCATCTTCATTGCCGCGATGGTTATTCCTATGGTTCGTCCTATCCGGAAGTTCCTCGGAAAGTATGGGTTGACGTTCGGAGAAGCCGTGGCGATTCTATGGAATTGCCAGTCCAACCGGTACCTGTATCTCAGATTCTATATTGAATCCGCCATCTTCGCCACCAAAGGCAAACCTATGGATATTGAGGGTTGGAGGAAACTCCGCGGCCTTTTCCTGGAACGTCTGACGACTTACAAGAACGCCGATGAAAAGAATGCGCAATTCACCATAGCCGTCGATCAGGTCTCTGATATCATTTCCGAGGAAATGAAAAGCATAATTGCCGAATATTTTTCTTTCCTTGCCGGCGAGAAAAAAGTCAAGAAATTCTGGCCTGAGGCAAATGTCGACGACGGCAGGTTGCGCAAAGACGCTTTCTGCTCTGTCGTGACCGTCAGCGGCGGCTACCTTGCTCCCCTCGCCCGTATCGCGGGCCTCAACGACCGCTACGAAGAAAACTGGCGGGACATAATGGACAATTTCGCCGTAATCTCAAACAAGAAGGACAGTCTGCCCCGCTCCGTGTTCAGTTACACTTACACATGGCTGATGTGGGGCCCGAGCATACAGACTGCGCAACTCGACACCGTAGGCGCCGATGTTCTCGGCATTTACGGCTTCAGCGACGAGGCGCAGAGCATCTTCGTATCCATCCCCAGGTCACATTTTGAGAGCCATTTCAACGACGGAGTTATCTGCACCGCCTGCGAGATAAGCGGCCATATAGTCAATCCTATATCCTACGTAAGTTCACACGAGCAGTCGTTCAACGAAGACTCCTATCCTTTCCTTGATAGGATTAAGCAGCAATACCGCTCAAGTCAAGACTATATACTTGACGTAGATACGCTGAAAAACGTCGACAAGTGCGATCACTACTTCACCGCCTATATCTGGGCGATGTTCCTCGCACACGACACGACCAAGTCGGAATTCCCCGAACTGCGCTTCTCGGACTGCCTCGTGTTCTTCGAGCATACCAACCTGGCGGATCGCAACAACACCTCGCTCAAAAACGTCTACGATATCCTCGCAGACAAGTTCATCAGGGAAATGAAGAACCCTGCAAACAAGCACTTCAAGTATCACTTCGTAGCCGCCCTAAACTCGGATGCCGAAGAGGTCCTCAGGGAAAAGCTCGGAGATATGAAAAATGTTTCGTTCGCCCACGAATACAAGATGGGCGAGCTGTTGGAATCC
>CAJOJC010000037.1:12789-30321 GCA_905234775.1 uncultured Bacteroidales bacterium
GAACTCTTCAAGGACATAGCCGGAAAAGGCAACCTGATCATCGCCATACGTAATCAGCATGGGGATATAGCTGCCGCGGGAATAATTGAAAAGATTAACGGAAAATACACGGTCACAACCACCATACGCCTTCCTGACTCCATAGTCGGGGAAACCGAAATAAAGGGATTCAGTGACAGGGAGATAAGGACTAAAATGAGGAACAAATAGCGATAGTTCCCAATTTCAAAACCTCTTCAAGCAGGCTTTCGACATACCCGTCGGAGCCTGCTCTGTTTTTTAGGACTGAAATATAGAAGAACCTGCGAAGATGGGCCTCGGCAACCGCAGCATCAAGAGGCCTGCCGGAAGGACACACATTCAGCGTCATCCCTTCTGCCGGCTCCTTGTCGGAGGACAGCGGCGGCTGTATATAACGCATTCCCAAGCGTCCGAAGCCTCTGCGCTGCCACCACTCGATACGCGCCGAGGAGCTGATCCCGCTAGCGCGCAAATCCTCCTCAAGCTCGGAAGGGCTCATCAGCGACGGGTCGTTCTGCTCGCAGAAGATATAATCGGCCTTAGAAATCTCGCGGACGCGGGAAAGCAAGTCAGTCCCAAGGCCATGGCCCCGATGGTCAGAGGCCACGAAAAGATAATTGATATGTGCGGTCGTGATGCCCTGCGAGGGCACTTCGAACGCGGTGAAATTCACACCTCCGACCGGCCGGCCATCTTCAAGCGCGGCGACCCAGTATTCACGGAAATCCCCGTAGGCCGTGACCAAGTCCGAATCGCCGACCAGGGCCAGCGACGCCTTGATACCGTCGAGATCCTCCGCCTCGTCGGGATCGGTAAAAATAGTTCTGAAGAGTTCGTAAAGCCTTACGAACTCTTCAGAATCGGCGGAAGTGTAAATCTTGAAATCCATTAGCGGCGGGCGCGCGGACGGTGTGATTTCTTCTTGCGGGATACCAGCACTATCACCACGACGGCTATAACGGCCACGGCGATGATGATGTAGGTAATCATGCCGGCGTTGTCACCCTTGACGCGTGACCACATGGCAAGGAGGTTCTCAGTCCTCTCGCCGCTGTCGTGCATGATACCGCAGCGCTCGACTATCTGGGTCGAAGGGTACATGACCGGATTAAGCGGAACCGCGGTAGCGTCGGGACCGAAGAAGTAGCTGGCGTCTTCGGGCTCGAAAGACTCGGGATCCGACATGGCCTCGAGTATCTCGTCGCCGCCGATGCAGCTTACATAGCCGATGACGTCCATGTTGCGCAGGGCGTTTTCAGGTTTGCACATGAAGTTGATGAAATAGCGGGCAGCCTTGATGTTCTTAGCATACTTAGGGATTACCCAGCCGTCGAACCAGACGATGGAGCCGTCTACAGGAACTGCATAGTCGAGAGAAACGCCTACTGCCTCAGCCTCTTCCATGGCCCACTGGGCATCGCCGCTCCAGGTTACGTTAATCCAAGCCTTCTCCTGGGTCATGCGCTCCTTGCCGAAGTCGGCCTCCCAGCCGGAGACGTTGTCCTTGAAGGTATTGAGGAACTCCTCAACCTGGGCAATGGACTCGTCGGAAGCGTCGAAGGTGATGTCCTTGACGCTGATCTCGCCGCGATCGATCCTGTCGCGGTTGAGAGCTATGAGAAGCGAAGTGTAGATATCCCTGAATGCATCCTTCATGAAGAGCTTGCCCTGCCATTTCGGATCCTTAAGGGTATTCCAGTCTGAAGCCTCTTCGCGGGTAACGTACTTGGTGTTGTAGAGCATACCTACAGTTCCCCACATGTAACCCACTGCATAATCGTTGGCGTTCTTTCCCGAACCGTTGATCTGGTTGAACTTCTCGACCATGTAAGGAGCTACATTTCCGATATAGTCCGGAGTGTCGCCGAAATCGCGGTCGATGGGAAGAAGCAGATCGTTACGGAGCATCCTTTCAATAATGTACTCGGAAGGACACACAACGTCGAAATCTTCATGGCCAAGCTCAATCTTCGAGAGCATGATCTCGTTGATGTCGAAAAGTTGGTAGATGATCTTGACCGGTTCGCCGGTCTGCTGCTCATACCACTGCTCGAATTCGCCGAGGAGGTCTTCATCGATGTAGTCGGCCCAGTTGTAGACTTTGAGGGTGTGGGCCCTGTCGTCCGCAAAAGCGGAGCCCGCAAGCATCAGCGCGCCTGCGAGGACTAAGAGGAGTTTCTTCATTATTTCTTATTCTTGTTTGACTTCATTGTACGGATGTTGATCACGACCAGCAGAAGCAGCACAACCAGGAAAACCACCGTCATCAGCGGACGCAGTTCGGGGGTAAGACCGCCCTTGCGAGCGTCGGCATAAATAAAGGTCGACAAGGTCTCGAGACCCTGGTTACCCTTGGTGAAAAGGGTCACGGCGAAATCGTCGATCGACAGGGTGAAAGCCAAGATGAAACCGGAGATCATTCCGGGCTTGATCTGAGGCACTATCACCTTCCAGAGTGCCTGCGAAGGCGTTGCGCCCAGGTCAAGCGCGGCTTCGTAGATATTGGGGTTCATCTGCTGGAGCTTCGGCATCACGCTCAACACTACGTAAGGGGTGCAGAAAGTGACATGGGCCAGCAGCACTGTCGTGTAGCCCTGAGTAACTCCAAGGCCCACAAAGAGCAGGAATAGGGAGATACCGGTGATAATATCGGGGTTCAGCATCGGGATGTCGTTGACAAAAGTCACCGCCTGACGCGTACGACCCTTCAGATTATGTATGCCTATTGCGGCGATCGAGCCGAGAATAGTCGACAGGATTGCGGCCAGAATACCTATAGTCAGCGTATTCTCCACCGAACGGAGCATGGCGTTGCTTACGCCGCCCGCAAACAAGTTGCGGTAAAGTTCCAGCGAGAAACCGGTCCAGTTGCCGAGGACCTTAGCCTCCGTAAAGGAGAATATTGCGATAATCAATATCGGGCTGTAAAGCAGAAGCAGGAGCAGCCATAGGTAAGCCTGTGCAAATAACTTTTTCATATCAGACCTCCCGTTTCATCTTCGACCTCCTTGCCGCTGTCGGAAAGAAGAGTCGTTAAACCTATGATTACCAGCATAATGAGAGCCAGGGCAGCGCCGTAGTTCCACATTCCGTTGTTGATGTTCTCCTGGATAGTCGTACCGAAAAGCTTCACCTTGTTCATGGTGAGTAACTCGGCGACCGCGAAGGTGCTGATTGTCGGCATAAACACCATCAGTATACCGCTCCACACACCCGGCATCGACAGGGGCACCGTCACCTTGAGGAAAACCTTCGCTGGCGAAGCACCCAGATCCTGGGCGGCCTCGGCGTACGAACGGTCCATCTTGTTCAGGGTGTTGTAGATGGGGTAAATCATGAACGGCAGGAAGTTATATACCATACCGAACAGGAGCGCGCCCTCGCCCAGCGGAATGCGCGAGAAGTCGAACAGAGCCACGGTCGCGAGCGTACGGATGAGCATGTTGATCCACATCGGGAGAATGAACAGCATCACGGTCACAGCCGAACGGTTGAGTTTGGGGTTGCTCAGAATCCATGCCGCCGGATATCCCAGCAGCAGGCAGAGCACGGTCGTTATCAACGCTATCTCTATGGAATACAGGAAGGTGTTCAGGTCCTCCTTGGTCTGGAAGAACTTCACGAAGTTGTCGAAGGTGAAGTGGCCGGAGCCGTCGCGGAAAGCGTACAGCAGGACCATCACCAGCGGCAACACCACGAACACCGCCATGAAGATGACGTAAGGCAGCGACCAGTATGACCTTTTGAATGTTTTCATCACTTCACGTTAGCCTTGAGGAAGTTGATGCCCACAAGGTCGCCCTTGTCCCAGATGTCGTTTGTGTCGACCCAAAGGAAACCCTCGTCGGTCTTAATAGTAAGGTGATAACGGTCGCCCTTGTAAAGGATGAAGTAGACTTCGCCTTCGAGCACTGCGCTCTCGACGTCGTCGACCAGATCGACCTTGTCGAACGGGACCTCAACGGCCACCTCGGTTCCAGCCTCCAACTCATTGGGTATAGGGAATTTACCGCCAAGGACTTCAATGGTTTCACCATCTATCACCTCACCCTGAAGGACATTTGCGGTGCGCTCTTTCTTCATAACCTGGATATCCTGGGGCTTGATGTAGAGCATCACTTTTTCGCCCACGTCGTAGGCGTCGTAGTCCTGAATCATAAGCTCGTAGCCCTTGTCGGTCTCTACGAACATCTCGTAATGAACACCCTTGAAGGTGCATGACTTGACGGTCGCGGTAAACTGGCATTTATTCTCGCTCTCGGTGAAATAAATGTCCTCCGGACGAACAACCACATCTACCGGATTGTCCTCGCCGAAACCAGAGTCGACGCACTTGAAGTCATGGCCTATGAAATTGACCTCCTTGTCGCGTATCATCGTAGCATTGAGGATATTGCTCTCGCCAATAAAGTCTGCGACAAAGCTGTTGACCGGCTCGTTGTAGATATCTGCCGGAGTTCCAATCTGCTGGATCTTACCCTCGTTCATAACCACAATCGTATCGGAAAGCGTAAGCGCCTCTTCCTGGTCGTGAGTTACGTATATAAAGGTAATGCCGAGTTTCTGGTGCATTTCCTTAAGCTCGATCTGCATATCCTTTCTCATCTTCAGGTCGAGGGCGCTGAGGGGCTCGTCGAGAAGCAGAACCTTCGGGCGGTTTACCAGAGCTCGCGCGATTGCGATGCGCTGCTGCTGGCCGCCGGAAAGGGTGGTGACGTCGCGGTCTTCGTAGTCGGACATGGCCACGAGCTTGAGGATCTTCCTTACGCGGGTCTCAATCTCGTTCTCCGGCACCTTCGCGAGCTTGAGGCCGAAGGCGATGTTGTCGTAGACGTCGAGATGCGGGAAAAGCGCATAACGCTGGAAAACGGTGTTGAGCGGCCTTTTGTGGGGCGGGACGCCTAGCAGGTCCTTCCCGTCCATCGTGATGCGGCCCGAATCGGGATTCAGGAAGCCGGCGATCATGCGCAGGAGGGTCGTCTTACCGCAGCCAGAAGGACCAAGGAAGGTGATGAACTCTCCCCTGTTGATATACAGGTTGATGTCCTCGAGCACTTTTTTATCGCCGAAAGACTTCGACAGATGCTCGATGTTGATGATAACTTCGCTTTTTGCCATTTCCTAGAGAGAGATGGGGATGTTGCAGGTCACACCCAGGTTGAAAAAGAGTCCGGGATCGAGATAGCCGATATTGGAATCGCCCCAGCGGTACCCGCCGATGGCGTGGACACGCAGCCACTCATAAGGAAGCCAGTGAAGACCAGCAGCCGCAGTCATGTATTCCAGGCCGCCGGAGGCTATTTTTTCGTAGCCAGCCTTTGCGAGGACTTCGAATTGCTCCCCAACCGGTACCGTACCCATAAGAGAGGTAGTGAAGCCATTGAGGAAGATGAAATTGAAATCACCCACTTTGTTGGTGTAGTCTGCGACTATGCGGCTCTCGCCCACATAAACCTGCGCTCCCGCCGAAAGGACGCCGAGCGGATCGCCAACTCCCGTATTGAAAAGATTATAGGCGACCATGGCCCCGAAGGAGTCTTCCTGCTCATAGCGGGCCCTAAGGCCGTAGGTCAGGAGACCGTCTCCGAAAGGATGCTCGCTGAAGGGAGAACTGCTGACCTTGAAATCGAGGGTAAGGTTCTCGATAGGCAGCCACGAAGCGCGGATTCCCCACTGATAGATAGGGAGTGCGCTCCACATTGTCGTAGCGAACGGGATATGGACGTCCCAGTCGTATTCGTCCATCTCGTAGGTTCCCCAGCAAAGGTCTGCCTTTCCGAGGGACAGCTCAACCTTATCAAGCGAATATGTGAGATATGCGTAATCCAGCCAGTTTACATCGTCTGAGTGGAGGGTGTTCGTATACAGAGCACCCGGCTCTGAAGAAAGCCAGTGAGCGCAGACTGTGTATGAAAGATTGTCGGAAATGTTACCCTCCAGAAGGGTATAAAGAGAGGAGTTGCCGAGTGGGTCACCATAGAGGTATTCTGCCCTGGCAATAACGGATAACTCGGCATTGCTACCACCGAGTTCGTCAGAGAGCAGCACAGCAACATTGCTGCGATAACGAATGGTTTTCTCATTTCCAAGTACCATAAAAAAGGTTTTGGTTCAACTTAAGATATTGGCGCAAAAATATGAAATATTTGAGACTTATGCAATCTGCGGGCGATCGGGGCGCTGGGGACGCTCTTCCTCCACAGGCGTACGATCGATCATGCGGCCCTCGACCAGCTTTTCGTGGGCCTGGCGGCGGCGGAAAATATCCACGGCCGTGAAGATCGCGGAGCGCATCGAGACCGGGTCTGCCATGTCGCGGCCGGCCATATCGTAGGCGGTTCCATGGTCGGGCGAGGTCCTGACTATCGGCAGACCGGCGGTATAGTTCACGCCGTCTGAGAATGCGATGGTCTTGAAGGGCGAGAGGCCCTGGTCATGATACATTGCCAGAGTGGCGTCGAATTGCTGATACTTTCCGAGTCCGAAGTAGCCGTCCGGAGAGAAGGGACCGAACGCTTCGATACCCTCTTCAGTAGCGCGTTTGAGCGCGGGGATAATGATGTCCTGCTCCTCGGTTCCGAGAAGGCCGCCGTCGCCGCTGTGGGGATTGAGGCTTAGAACGCCGATGGTAGGGTTGTCGTAGCCAAAGTCCTTGATAAGGGACTCCTTCATCAGACGGAGCTTGCTGAGGATCTTATCTTCGGTAATGGCGCCGGGGACTTCTTTGATGGGGATGTGGCCGGTTACCACTCCCAGTTTCAGACGGTCGCTGACCATGAGCATCGTCACATCCTTCACTCCGAACTGGTTCATTAGATACTCGGTATGTCCGGGGAATTGGAAGCCCTGGATAGAGACCGACTTCTTATTGATGGGTCCGGTAACGAGGACATCTATCAAGCCGGCCTTGATGTCGCGGACGGCGGCGTCGAGCGCCTTGATGGCGGAATTCGCCGCCTCCGGGCCCTGGAAACCGGGCTCGGCATAAGTACTGTCCGGCAGGCAGTTCAGAATGTTGATCTTTTTTGGCTGGGCGTCCTTGGCGTTCTCAATATTATTGAGCGGGAGGCTCTCGATCTCAGGAATAGTCTTGAGATAGAAGCCGAAGAGTTTCGGCGAACCATATACGATCGGAGTGAACTGGTCGAGTATACGCTCGTCGCAGAGGGCTTTGATGATTACTTCATAGCCGATTCCGTTCGAATCTCCTTGTGTGATACCCACAATAAGTTTATTGTCTTTCATTTTAAAATAGTGTTTCTGTTTTAGTCGCTTCGTATCCTTCGTCTGCCGGCAGGCCTGGTTCTCCGTAGGCCGCTACTGCGAGGCGGTCGCAGCGCTCGTTTTCGGGGTGTCCGGCATGGCCTTTTATCCAGTGGAAGTTTACTTTGTGTTTTTTGTAAAGAGGGAGAAAAGCCTGCCAAAGGTCAGGATTCTTAACCTTCTTCCAGCCCTTCGCCACCCAGGTGTCTAACCAGCCTTCAGTAAGGGCCTTTACTACGTAAGTACTGTCGCTGTAGACCTCTACGTCTGCGCAGTCCCACTTAATCGCTTCCAGACCCTTAATTACTGCGAGCAGTTCCATCCTGTTGTTCGTCGTAAGACGGAAGCCTCCGCTGAGTTCCTTACGGATATCTCCACACTTGAGGACTATCCCATAGCCCCCGGGGCCAGGGTTTCCGCTGGCGGCTCCGTCTGTATAGAGATATATGGTCTGCTTCTGCTCCATTATCCGCAAAAATAACTATTTTTGTACAATTATGAACGTATTGGTAACAGGTTCCAACGGCAATCTCGGCTGCGAGCTCCGCCGCCTTGCGGCAGACAGCGTAGACCGCTTTGTCTTCACCGATATCGGAGAGATGCCGGGCGCCGAAACTATTCACCTGGACATCACTAACGAAGAGGCCCTGGAGATAATAGTCAGGAACGAAAAAATAGACGTCATAGTCAATTGCGCCGCCTATACCAATGTAGATAAAGCGGAAGACGACATAGAGTTCGCAGCCGCCATCAACCGCGACGCCCCGGAAAGCCTCGCCCGTATAGCTAAGGAGGTCGGCGCCACTCTGATCCATATTTCTACGGACTACGTCTTCTCCGGAGAAGGAAACACTCCTATCAAAGAGACCGTCTCCCCCGCCCCCCGGAGCGTATACGGCAGCACCAAACTCGCCGGCGAAAAAGCCATCCAGAAATCCGGCTGTAAATACATAATAATCCGCACCGCCTGGCTGTATTCTCCCCATGGCCGCAACTTCGTCAGCACCATGCGCTCGATAATGAGTTCCCGTGACGAAGTAAGAGTAGTCTGCGACCAGGTCGGCTCTCCTACCAGCGCCGCCGACCTTGCGGGCCTCATCATGCACATAATCAGCTCCCGCCAGCTCGGGAAGACCGGCCTGTATCACTTCTCCTCCGAGGGCGCGGTCAGCTGGTTCGATTTCGCAATGGCGATCAAAGACCTCTGCGGCTACACCTGCAGAGTTATCCCATGCCTTACTTCCGACTACAGGACTAAAGCCCGCCGCCCCCAGTATAGCGTGCTGGACAAAAGCCTGGTGAAGAAAACCTTCGGAGTGGAAGTCCCCTACTGGAGAGATTCCCTCGAAAAATGCCTCAAGCGCGTATGAATGTAATCAAGACAGATATAGAAGGCGTAGTGATAGTCGAGCCCAAGGTCTTCGGCGATTCCCGCGGCTACTTCTTCGAGTCCTTCTCCGAAAGGGATTTCGCCTCAGAGGTCAGGCCGCTCAGCTTCGTCCAGGACAACGAAAGCAAGTCGTCCTACGGCGTGATCCGCGGGCTCCACTACCAGACCGGCCGTTTCAGCCAGTCTAAACTTCTTCGCGTTATAAAGGGCCAGGTCCTTGATATAGCAGTCGATATCCGCAGGGGCAGCCCCACCTTCGGAAAACACGTTTCCGTCATCCTGTCCGGAGACAATCACCGTCAGCTTTTCATTCCCCGCGGCTTCGCCCATGGATTCAGCGTCCTTTCGGAAGAAGCGGTGATCCAGTATAAGTGCGACCGTTTCTATGAGCCTTCAGCCGAAGGCGCTATCGCCTGGAACGATCCTGACCTAGGGATCGACTGGCAGGTGCCGGCGGACAAGGTGATTCTATCCGAAAAAGACCTTTGCCATCCGCGCTTGAAGGACGCTGTTGACCTCCCGAATTTCAGCGAAGATCTCTATGCGTAGGGCATTCTTGTTAGCGTTGGCCCTGTGCTGCTGCGTTCTTTCCAGAGCCCAGCGCAGCGACTGGCAGTATTGGGAGACTCCTATGCAGTTCACCCCCATCGTCTTCGACCTCGGAGCCGAGTATCTCGGAATCCAGCCTCAACACAACCTGATAGATAGATGCGTTGCCAGTGCAGTCGGCTACGCTGCCATGTTCGGCATTACCCAGAGTCTCAAGTTCGCCGTCAGCGAACAGAGGCCGGACGGATCCAACTACCACTCGTTCCCTTCCGGCCACACTGCGGCCGCGTTTACCGGCGCGGAGCTCGTCCGCCAGGACTATGGCTGGGGCTGGGGAGCCGTCTTCTATGCGGGCGGAGCGGCGGTGGCCTGCGGCCGCGTGGCGCATCAGCGCCACTGGTGGTGGGATACGGTAGCAGGTGCGGGAATCGGAGTGCTGAGCGCATGGGTAGGCCGTTGGGCTGCAGACGCCCTCGACCTTAGTGGCCGGCTAGGCTGGGGGGGGCAAAAAAAGAGCAACCTTGCGGTCGCTCCTTCAGTTGATCCCCTTACCGGGGCTTACTGCGCTAATTTAGTCTGGCGATTCTAGCTGCAGATTTCTTCAATTTCAGCTTTGATACTTTCGTATTCGTAACCTCTCGATAGGGCGAATTTGATAAGTTTCAGCTTTCCATGAGGGTCTTCCCTAAGAGTTTTCCACTTATTTTCGAGTAGTTTACGGAGTTTCGCTTCCGCCCTGCCCGGATCGATTTCTTTTAACGCCTCTTCCACTGCCGCGCCCTTGATTCCCTTCCCTGCCAGCGCGAACTTGATTTTGACGGGGCCCCAGCCTGTTATCGAAGCTTTCTCGCGAGCGAAGGCGGCTGCATAACGGGCGTCGTCGACATAGCCGTCTTTCACGAGGGCGGCGACGACCTCTTCGGCCGCCGAGCGGTTGAAATCGAGGGCCTTGAGCGCCTTCTGAAGCATGTCGGCCGAGCAGCATTCCTGCTTGGCGCACAGGTTCTGGAGCCTGCCAAGGACTTTCTTCGCTTCGTCGTTCATTTTACTGGTTATGTTTTCCGGCGAGCATGCCGCAGGCCGCGAGTATGTCTTCCCCGCGCGAGGCCCTGATCGTGGTGGTCACTCCGAGCGAGTTCAGCCTGTCGCGGAACGCCTCCATGGCCCTGGGGCTGGCGCATTCGTACGGGAAATCGGGAATCTTATGGAAACGGATGAGGTTCACGCGGCACTCGATGTCGCGCAGGAGCCGGGCGAGGGCATCGGCATGGCGCTTGTCATCGTTCCAGCCGGCGAACATGGTGTATTCGAAACTCACTCGCCGCTGGGCGGTCCAATCGTATTCCTTGAGCATTCGGACTACCTCCGCGACCGGCCATGCTTTCTGGACCGGCATCAGCTCGAGGCGCTCGTCCGGGAAGGGGTTATGTATCGAAATCGCAAGATGGCAGCGGCTCTCATCGAGGAAGCGGCGCAGGTTCGGCAGCACGCCTATCGTACTGAGAGTCACCCGCTTAGGGCTCCATGCGAAGCCCCATGGCGCCGTAAGGACCTCGATCGCCTTCAGCACATTGTCCGTATTGTCCAGCGGCTCGCCCATGCCCATAAAAACGGCGTTGGTAAGCTCGGCCGATTCGTCGACGCTTATGAACTGATTCAGGATTTCGGCGGGGGTGAGGTTGCCGTGGAAGCCCTGGCGGCCGGTCATGCAGAACTTGCAGCCCATCTTGCAGCCGGCCTGCGAGGAGACGCACAGCGTCTTTCGGTCTTCGTCCGGAATCATGACCGCCTCGACGGCCAGACCCCCGATCGGGTCGGGGGTGACGACATGGTCATGCCCGGCTCCGACCGGGCATCTTACCGGAAAGAGATACTTTTTTGTTCCGTCTTTAGACTCCGCTATTCCGAGCGGCGAGGCGGTTCCGAGGTCGTAGAGTTCCGCCAGCTTCTCGCGCCCCGTCTTAGAGATATTGGTCATCTCTTCGAAGCTTTTCGCGCGCTTCTCGTACATCCACTGGGCAAGCTGCTTCCCCGCAAACGTGGGCAGCCCGGCGGCCTGCGCGACCGCCTTCAACTCTTCCGGGGATTTGCCTAAAAGTTTCTCTTTCATCTCCTGCAAAAATAATCAAAATATCACTATATTTGTCTACTGCGCTTCCCCGGAAGCGTTCCTCCCCAAACTTTAACTATTATCAAAAACTTAAGTAATTATGGCAAAAGAATTAGAAAACCAGGCCGCCGAGGTCAATGCCGCGAAATTGAAGGCATTACAGGCAACTCTCGATAAAATCGAGAAAGATTACGGAAAAGGAACGATCATGAAGCTCGGCGACCAGCCAGAGGCTGATGTTCAGGTGATCCCTTCGGGAAGTATCGCCCTGGACCACGCCCTGGGTATAGGCGGTTATCCCCGCGGCCGTATCATCGAAATCTACGGCCCTGAGTCCAGCGGAAAGACTACTCTGGCAATCCACGCAATCGCAGAAGCCCAGAAATTGGGCGGAATCGCCGCTATGATCGACGCGGAACACGCATTCGATAGGACATATGCCGCCGCCCTCGGAGTTAATCTTGAGAACCTCCTTATCTCCCAGCCGGACAACGGCGAGCAGGCTCTCGAGATTGCAGACAACCTCATCAGGTCAGGAGCAATAGACATTATCGTTATCGACTCCGTCGCAGCCCTTACTCCTAAGGCTGAGATCGAAGGCGAGATGGGTGATAATAAAGTCGGCCTCCAGGCCCGCCTTATGAGCCAGGCTCTCCGTAAGCTTACCGCCAATATCAGTAAGACCGGAACCTGCTGCATCTTCATCAACCAGCTCCGTGAGAAGATAGGTATCATGTTCGGAAATCCCGAGACTACTACCGGCGGTAACGCCCTTAAGTTCTACGCCTCCGTGCGTCTGGATGTCCGCCGTGTCACCCAGCTCAAAGACGGCGAAGAAGCTACCGGTAACCGTACCCGCGTCAAGGTCGTGAAGAACAAGATGGCCCCGCCTTTCAAGAAAGCCGAGTTCGACATTGTCTTCGGAGAAGGAATCTCGAAATCCGCCGAGATTCTTGATCTCGCAGTAGAGTTCGACATCATCCATAAGAGCGGCAGCTGGTTCAGCTACAACGGCGAGAAACTCGCCCAGGGCCTTGCAGCCGCAAAACAGCTCCTCAAAGACAACCCCGAGCTCTGCGATGAAATCGAAGCTCAGGTGCGCGAAGCTCTTAAATCAGTAAAAGATTAATGTCTAAAAAGAAGATAATCCTTACAGGCGACCGTCCTACCGGTCGCCTTCATATTGGCCATTACGTAGGCTCGCTGAGGCGCCGCGTCGAACTCCAGAACAGCGGAGAGTTCGATGAGATCTATATCATGATTGCAGACGCCCAGGCCCTTACAGATAATGCAGACAATCCGGAAAAAGTCCGTCAGAATATTATAGAAGTCGCCCTGGACTACCTCTCCGCCGGTATTGACCCTGCGAAGAGCAACATTTTGATTCAGTCGCAGGTTACCGAGCTTACGGAACTCACCTTCTATTATATGAATCTCGTGACCGTCCAGCGTCTCCAGCGTAATCCTACCGTGAAGCAGGAAATTCAGATGCGCGGTTTTGGAGATTCAGACGAAAACGACAACAAAGCCGGAACTCCGGTCGGCTTCTTCTGCTACCCTATCAGCCAGGCTGCCGATATTACGGCCTTCCAGGCAACTACGGTGCCAGTTGGAGAAGATCAGGAACCCATGATCGAGCAGACCCGCGAGATAGTCCGTAAGTTCAACTCGACCTATGGCCCTGCGCTTACCGAGCCGGAGATTCTGTTGCCTGATAACGCTGCCTGTCTGCGTCTGCCCGGTACAGACGGCAAGGCTAAGATGAGCAAGTCTCTCGGAAACTGCATCTATCTCTCAGATTCGGCCGACGAAGTCCGCGCCAAGGTCCGCGGCATGTTCACCGATCCCGGACACCTGCAGGTCAGCGACCCCGGAAAGGTTGAAGGAAACACCGTCTTTACTTATCTGGATGCCTTCTGTAAGCCCGAACATTTCGATAAGTTCGGAGCCTGTTTCGTAGGTAAGAAAGTCAGCTTCGAGTTCCATTCGCTCGACGAAGTGAAGGACCAGTACCGCGCAGGCGGCCTTGGAGACGTCATGATCAAGAACTTCCTCACGGAAGTCCTCAACGACACTCTCGAGCCTATACGCCAGCGCCGCAAAGAACTGGAGCAGAATCTCCCCTACGTATATGAGGTTCTTCGCAAGGGTACCGAAGCCGCCTGTAAGAAAGCGGCCCAGACCCTAGCCGGGGTCAAGGCCGCCATGAAAATCAATTACTTCGACGAAGGCGTCCTCGAAGAACTCATCAAGGAACAGGAGGCGAAATACGGCAAAGTCGTAGACTAGCATAATTTAGAGTATCCAATACTCCTGCTTTCAATAGTCCCTCCAAGGTCCATTCCGAGGAGGGATTATTGTCTCTGTAGAGCACTATCCCGTGGGCTACGCTTTTGTAGCGGATATGGGGATGAAGTGTCAAAGAATCTTCCGGTAGAGTCCAAAGACGTAACGGTCGGGGCGGGTCGGAGCACTCAATCAAATCCTTTAACTTCCCGTAACGTTCTGCTCCGAAATTGTAGATTTCGAGAAGTTGTTCCGGCGTTGAATACCCGCCGAGCTGCTCTCGGTAACTGACCATCTTCGCGGCGAAATAAGGACCAATCCCAGGAAGCGCATCGAAGGCCGCCGAATCGGCTTTATTAATGTCAAGTCTAGGAATATCTATAAACGGCTCCAGCCTTTTGTATACCGAATCCGCCACCACGAACGATTTCGCGAAGTCCTCCTTACGCCTGAACTGTCCGCCCTTCTGCCTGTAATTGTCTATGCTCTGAGCTTGTTTTTCACTGAACCCCAGGCGCTGAAGGTCCTCTATGCTGACTGTGTTGGGATTAAACCTGAACGATTCACGCTTCCGCGTTTTCGCCCGCACAGCCTGGACTGCAGGGGTATGAGAGGCGTTTCTGCGCTCAAGATTGCCGGTCGGGGCCGGCAATGACATAGCGTCATGCCCGGCTTGTCCGTCATGCCCGACTTGTCCGTCATGCCCGACTTGTCCGTCATGCCCGACCTGATCGGGCATCTTGTAGACAATTACCGTGTCCGGCACATCCCTGTTCGCCTCAATCCGCAGCCGCGCGGTATGCTGCACAAAAAGACAGACCTGGTACCCGAGTATCAGGAAGGTAAGGGAAATGGCTCCGACTTTGAAGACTGTACCGGCGCTACTGGTCCCGGTATTTGTTGACGTGTTCCCCGCGCGGCGTCTGCGGGGCTCCGGCGACGATGATGACGATCTCGCCCTTTGGTTCGTTTTCATTGAAGTATTTCGCTAGTTCTTGTAAGGTCCCACGGTGGTGGGTTTCGTGAAGTTTAGATATTTCGCGGGCGACCGAGCACTCACGGTCCGGCCCGAAGGTTTCGGCGAACTGCGCGAGCGTCTTCGCGAGGCGGTGCGGCGACTCATAAAAGACCATGGTCCTAGGCTCTGTAGCCAGCGCGGCCAGAGCGGTAGCCCTGCCCTTTTTCTGCGGGAGGAAGCCCTCGAAGCAGAAACGGTCGCACGGCAGGCCGCTCGAGACCAGGGCGGGAATGCAGGCGGTCGCGCCCGGGAGCGTCTGGACCTCGATACCTTCTTTAGCGCACTCGCGCGCGAGCAGGAAGCCAGGGTCGCTGATTCCGGGGGTCCCGGCGTCGCTGACCAGGGCCACGTTCAGCCCCCCGAGGATGCGCTCCTTAATCATCCCGACGGTCTGATGCTCG
This sequence comes from uncultured Bacteroidales bacterium, assembly GCA_905234775.1. The sequence continues at coordinate 27,828 of CAJOJC010000037.1, forward strand.
TTGAATTTGTGGTGCGACAGCAGGCGGCCCTTAATCTGATAGTGTTCCAGCAACACGCCGGTAGTCCTGGTGTCCTCGGCCAGAATCAAATCGGCCTCCTTCAGGACTTCGAGCGCACGGAAGGTGATGTCGGCGAGATTGCCGACGGGAGTGGGCACTATATACAGGCGGCCTGCCATCGGGTTATTTGAGTTTTCGGCGGACTGCCATCATCAGGCGGTATACAACCTCCGAATTGAGGTTCCAGTCCGGGAAGTTCGCGATCACGTACGATATCGCCTCGGAGATCGTCTCCATACCGTTAAAGGCGGCGATAGTCTGCTGGAAGAGCGATGGATCCTCCTTGAAGAGGGTGTTGATGAAGAGGACGCGGTCGTTGAGCGAGATCGCGCTGATTACGTTCGCGACCGGGCCACCGGGCATATCGATCATCCACTGATAGTTCTTCGCATCGGGAACCGTCTTCGCCCCCATCTCGGCCATGTCGATCGACAGGTCGATTGGAGATTCGGGGGCCTCTTCCACCGGTTCGGGAATCTCCTCGGTCGGCAGATCCACATCCACCGGTTCGGGAACGACCTCCACTGGTTCGGGTTCCGGCTCGACGGCCTCAAGCTCCGGTTCAGGCTCGGGCTTCACCTCGATGGGTTCGGGTTGAGGCTCAGGTTCCACTGGCTCCGGTTCGGGTTCAGGTTCAGGTTCTACCGCGACGGGAATAGGCTCTGCCGCCTCTTCCTTCAACGCCGCCAGCCTCTCCTCCAATTCGTCCAACTGAGTACGGAGTTCTTCGATCGTTGTTTGTATTTCGTTGAAAACTTCTTGTACGGATTTTTCCATTTTTCTTCGAGCGTTTTTTATCTTTGTAAGACAAACACAAAACTACAAATGTTTTCAGAAAACCACAAGAGATCGGGCTGCATTGAAGTCATTTGCGGCTCAATGTTTTCCGGTAAGACCGAAGAACTCATCCGCAGGCTCAAGAGGGCCCAGTTCGCCAACCTGAAGATCGCCATCTTCAAGCCCACTATTGATATAAGGTATTCAGACGTAGAGGTAGTGTCGCACGACCTCCACAGCATCAAGTCTACCCCCATCAGCGACCCCAGACACATGCTCGAGATACCCTCTGATATCGATGTGGTAGGTATCGACGAAGCCCAGTTCTTCGGGGAGGAACTTGTGGAGGTCTGTCAGACCCTCGCCAACCGCGGCGTCCGCGTAATTATCGCAGGACTTGACACCGACTACCTCGGAAAGCCTTTCGGCCCCATGCCGGCTCTGATGGCCATCGCCGAAGACGTCCGTAAGGTCCACGCGATTTGCGTGAAGTGCGGAGATCTCGCAAATCACTCACACCGTCTTTCGAAGAGCGACGACCTAGTGGTTCTCGGCGAGAAAGACGTCTACGAGCCCCTTTGCCGCGAGTGCTACAACAAAGCAATCGCAGAAGAAGCCGCAAAGGCAAAGAAAAAATGAACCCGCTTCTAAGCCTCATGCAAAGGCTGGCCGACCCCTCGCAGGTGGCCGGCCTTTCGCGTTTTTTCAAAACCGGTCCCGGCCAGTACGGCGAGGGCGACAAGTTCCTCGGAATCAAGGTCCCCGGCACACGCCTGGCCGTGAAGGAATGCTGGAAGGAACTGACCATGGCCGACCTGGAGGAATGCATCGCCAGCGAATACCATGAAGTCAGGCTCGCCGCTCTGCTCGCGCTGGTGGAGATATTCAAACACTCAAGACCCCCGATCAGGTCGGGGGTGACAGGAAAAGAGTCGGGGGTGACTGGAAAAGAGTCGGGGGTGACTGGAAAAGAGTCGGGGGTGACTGGAAAAGAGTCATGCCCGACCCGATCGGGCATCTTGCCGGAGCAGTGCGTTCAGTTTTACCTGTCGCACACTGACCGCATAAACAACTGGGACCTGGTAGACCTTTCCTGCTATCCTCTTCTGGGAGTTTGGTTGCTGGATAAAGACCGTTCGCTTTTGTATGACCTGGCCCGCAACGGCAAGACTATCTGGGAGCAGAGAATCGGAATAGTCAGCACCATGACCTTCGTGCGCGCCGGCCAGCTCGATGACACTTTCGCCATCGCCGACATCCTGTTATATCATCCCCATGACCTTATCCATAAGGCAGTAGGCTGGCTGCTGCGCGAAGCGGGGAAGCGCGATCAGGCCGCGCTCGAATCATATTTGAAAGGTGTCATGCCCGGCAGCAACATTAGCGTCATGCCCGGCAGCAACATTAGCGTCATGCCCGACTCCGATCGGGCATCTTCCCGCTATCGGTCGATGCCCCGCACCACCCTCCGTTACGCTATCGAAAAATTTCCCGAATCCCTTCGCCAGCGCTATCTTTCCGGACATTAAAACGTGCATACCTGGCGCAAAATAGAACCAGGTGTGCACGGTAGGGTGTCGTAGAGTACTCAATCAAAGAATTATTAGAGTCGTCACCGCCTCGGGTGATGCTCCAGAATCGCGGCCTGCCAGGTGGC
>CAJOJC010000038.1 GCA_905234775.1 uncultured Bacteroidales bacterium
CCCAATCATCAGGAATCTTCTCGATGCGGCGGTAAGCGATAGCACGCTTTCCGTTCCAGCTCTTGAAGACGCCGCCGATCGAGCCCCAAAGCTGGGCCTTCGCATCGTCCGGGAATTCAACTCCGAGAACTTCCTTGATCCTTACCTTGAAGGCCTCTGCAAGTTCCTTGAGTTCGTCTGCAGTAATGTCTGTATCCAGTTTGTAACCTTTCTTCTCCTTGAGGTCGGCCATCATGCGGTCGAGCTGCTGGCGGATACCCTGGCCGTCTTCGGGCTCGATACCTTCAGCCTTCTCCATCACGACGTCTGAGTACATCATGATGAGGCGGCGGTATGCGTCGTAGACGAAACGAGGATTGCCGGTCTTCTCGATGAGGCCGGGGATAGTAGCCGAGCAAAGACCGATATTGAGGATGGTATCCATCATACCGGGCATCGAGCTACGTGCGCCGGAACGGCAACTGACGAGAAGCGGATTCTTCGGGTCGCCGAATTTCATTCCCATAAGTTTCTCGGTAGCTGCAAGGGCGTCGGCAACTTCTGCCTTAAGCTCCTCGGAGTAACCGCCACCAAGGGCGTAGTACTCTGCGCAGCATTCTGTAGTGATGGTGAAACCTGCGGGAACAGGCATTCCGAGCCTGCTCATCTCAGCAAGGTTAGCTCCCTTTCCACCAAGGAGCTCTCTCATAGCGCCATCGCCTTCGGCGGTCTTACCACCAAAACGATAGACTCTCTTTTTAGTTTCTGCCATAATTCGATTTAGTATATTGTTTTAGTTACTTTCAAAAGGCTCGCGAATTTACGAATTATTTGGTTAAAACCAAATACTTAACGGACAAGCGACTCCAAAATACTGCCTATTGCGGGCTTCGCGGTCCAGCTGATTTTGATTCCTTTTTCCCTGGTCGGGTGGCCCAGCGGGAAGTACATGACATCCTGCAGAATAAACTCCGCATCGAGATAATCGAAATCGTCGTCGCGAATCTGGAATACTACTCCGGGGATTTCGCCGAACAGCAGACGTACCACGTCCGAGCCCGGGTATGCGCGCTTCAGATCTGAAAGATCCAGGTCTGCGCCCAGTCCCTTGTAGGCCATCTTATCGAGCGCGGCCATCAGTCCGCCGGCGCCAACTGTGATTCCGCTGATCGCGATTCTGTCTTCGACCAGTTCACGGACCACCTCATAGCAGTCCATCAGGTAGTCCGGGTTATCCACCTGCGGGCAAGCGCCGCCCTTCAGGCCCAGGGCCTGCGCGAGAAGCGACCCGCCGAAGGGGACGTAGACGATCCAGCTTTCGGGGTCGGGGTTGAGGGTCGCAGGGATAGCGCGGCCCGCGGCCTGAGGCACTTTCATAGTGATTTCCGGTCCCCCTTCTTCGCAAGCGATTTCGCTGAACCCGATATCCAGGATGTCGGCATACTCGCTTACGGCGCGGACGCTCTCATAGAACGCGGACATGCTGCCTATCCCCTGCTCCTGCCAGCTCCACTTCGCATCGACCGACAGTTCGGGAAGGGTGAAGTGCCCATGCGACCATATGGCCTCGATGAGCACGTTCGCGAGGCGGGCGCGCGCATACGGGGCCGCGAGCGGGAACTGCAGCTCCGCTTTAGTTTTCTTCACCGCCTTGAGGTAGTCCGAAATCTTGCTTTCGTCGAATTCGAACGACAGGATAGCGGGGTCCACTGTCTCATCGACTATGGGTTCACTGTCTGACGCGGGCCGGTTTCTTCCCAGCATCTGGGCCGGAGTGAGTTCCTCCGCCACGCCGTCGATAATGAAACGGGAATCGAATAGCTCTTTCATGTACTAAAATCGTGTAAAATTAGCTATTTTTGAGTTGTATGCAATACGAAAAGAAGATTCAAGAGATTTTTGAGCGCCATCCTAGCGTTCAGGTCAACGGTTTCAGCGGCAGGGCCTACAAAGCCGGAATCGAAGGCATGACGGCCTTCGACGCCGCCCTGGGGCATCCCTGGAAGGCTTTTCGTTGCATCCATGTTGCCGGAACGAACGGAAAGGGGTCGGTCAGTTCCATGCTCGCCGCCTCCCTCGCCTCCACCGGTCTCCGCGTCGGGCTCTACACGTCTCCGCACCTACTTGATTTTCGTGAACGAATGAAAATTATCGGAGGGGGCTCTCCGATTTTAATCAGCAAACAGGAAGTACTAGAGTTTTTGGACAAGTACGAGAAAGAGATTGAGGGGTTGTCATTTTTCGAGATAACGACGGGAATGGCGCTGTCATTGTTTAAGAAAGAGGCGGTAGATGTGGCGGTTATAGAGGTGGGACTTGGAGGAAGACTTGATAGCACTAATGTTATTACACCGGAATTGTCGGTAGTTACGAGCATCGGCCTGGACCATTGCGCGATGTTGGGAGATACGAGGGCGGAGATAGCGCTGGAGAAGGCAGGAATATTTAAGGCGGGTGTGCCCGCGCTGGTCTGGGGCCATGATCCGGAGACGGATGAAGTGTTCTACATTTCGCAGACGAAATGGTCGAACCAGTCCATCTCGAAGACATGGACCTGCGGGGCGAGTACCAGGACTCGAACGTCCGGACCACGCTCGCCGCGCTTAGGCTTCTCGGCATGGAACCGAATCTCGACGCGATTCGCCATACCGCCCGGATCACGGGCCTGCGCGGGCGCTGGGAAATCCTCCGGGAAAATCCCACCGTCATCTGCGACATCGGCCACAATCCCCCGGCGCTCGCGCAGAACTTCCATCAGCTCGAAGAAAGCGGGCGCGAGCTTATCATCGTCTACGGCATCATGGCAGACAAGGCGCTCGACGACATCGCTCCGCTGATGCCCGGTCGCGCGCGCTACATCCTCTGCGCCCCGGACACTCCCCGCGCCCTCCCGGTCGGGGCTCTTCATGAGCGCCTCAGCGCCCTTCGCCCCGAGCTGCAACTCCAGACTGCTCCGTCCGTTCGCGACGCAGTCCGCCTCGCTCTCTCCCTCGCCTCCCCCGATTCCCTCATCTACATCGGCGGCAGCACCTTTGTAGTCGCAGAAATTCTATAAAAAAAGACCGGCCAAATTGGTCGGTCTTTTTCGTATGAAGTAATTGTGATTACTCAGCGGGCTCCTCAGCGGGTGCCTCCTCGGCTGCCTTGGCGGCCTCGATGACAACGGCACGGTTGAGTTCGATGGTCGTGAACCTGTTCTGTGCGCTCTCGTCGATGACGATCTCGAACTGATCCTTCTCAAGACCGTACTTGTCGGTGAGGAGCTTCTGGATGTAGTTCGCGCGCTGCTTCTGGAGCTGCTTGTTGCGACGTGCAGAACCGGTGTTGTGATCGGTAAGACCAGTGAGGGTGAACTTGATCTCCTTATCCTGAGAGAGCATAGTCTTCACGATGCGATCGAAGTGCTCGAGCTCCTTGACGGAGAGGGTAGCCTGACCGATCTCGAAGTATGCAACTGCAGGGGTCTCCATGAGGTTCTTGACGATAGCCTCGTTCTGGGCTGCATTCTCGGAGAGTTCCTGCTTGAGGGCCTCGTTCTCCTTTGCGGCCTCTTCCTGAGCGGCTTCTGCCTCTTCCTTCTCTGCTGCAATCTGCTCTTTCTCTGCCTGAACTGCTGCGAGAGCTGCGGCTGCCTCAGCTGCTGCAACTGTAGCAGGCATGAGGGCTTCGTCCTTGGTCTCCCAATCGTGGACACCGAGCTTGTAGGAAACACCTACGGTAGCGATTCCGAGAAGAGCAAGACCGGTAGCGGTATTGTTGCCTTCGAGAGAAGAATCCTTGATGATGATTCCGAGGGCGTCGAGGTCGAGGTCGAGCCTGTCGGTAAGGCGGATCTTGTTGAGGAAACCGAGACCTACACCGAAGTTGAAGTGATTACCACCTCCGAACGGGAAGTAAGCGCCTGCGGAGAGGTAAGGGATGAACTGATAGGTGCGATCTTTCTGATAGCCCTTAGCCTGGTTGGTAACATTCCACATAACGTCGCCGTGGATGAAGAGGAAGGTGTACTCGTCACCCCTTCCTGCAGCTGCGCTGTTGAGGATGCCGTTGAAGCCGGCGCGGATTCCCCACATAGGATCAATCCACTTACCGAAGTTGAGGTCAGCTGCGATACCGCCGCCTACATCAAGCCAGCCCTGACCTTTCAGGACCTTCTTGAAACCATCTGCTGAGTGATTCCAGCCGATGCCTCCGCCGATGAACCAGTTGTCACCGAATTCATTCGTGATGAAAGGGCCCTTAGTTGCCGGAGCACTCTCTGCCTCCTGTGCGAACGCGGAAACGCCTGCCATCAGGAGGGCTGCGAAAAGAAAAGCTTTAATTTTCATAAGTACTATTGATTTGTTAACTATTTCGTTCAATAAATACACTACCGTATCGAGGCACAAAGTTAAAGAGTTTTTTTGAATTGTCAAATAATTTCCAACTCATTTGTAAAAATCCATCCCTGGCGGCCGTCAGTGAGTTCAATATTATCCCACGAACCTACCGAATCCAGCACTTTCACTTTAGTGCCCTCGTGGAGTATGAACAAATCAGTACCGGAATTGTTGTCAGGGGCGCTGCGCGCTACGGTAACCGGCGAAACAATTATTGCAGAATCCTTCGCAGAGTACTCTGAGCGCAGTCTCAGAGAGAATCCTAGACACAGAATAGCAAGCAAAAGCGCGGCGAGTCCGGTGAAGAAACCGGTCTTACGGGCGGCTGAGCTCCGGCCGAGAAGGAAGATGAGCAATAATGCGAGTCCGATAGCAAGGAACACAAGGAAAATAATTGCCCAAGCATTGCTCGAAAGACTGCAGCGAAGCGACCTTATCCAGCCTTTTACGAAGAATTCCGGAACGGATTCTATTCTGTCTTTAAGGAAAGTCTGCGCAAATTCCAGGTTGTATTTTGCATCATCGTATGAAGGATCCACCTTCAAAGCCTTCTCAAAATACAGTATTGAATGGGCCAGGTCGCCCTCTTTGAAGTAAGCGGATCCGATATTGGTCAGAAGAGCGGCGCTTTCCTGTCCTTCTGCAAGAACAGCTTCCCAAGCCGAGCGTGCTTCCGACCACTCCCCTCTCGAATATGCGTCTACACCGTCCTGCCATAAAGATTCCCGATCGGCGTCGGGAATGACGGATCCCGTGTCACCCCCGACCTGATCGGGGGTCTGTGCATTCGCGGCAAAGGGAACCATCAGCAGCAGGGCTGCGAGGGCGGCTGCGCCGCGACCGGCGTGTTTTCTCTTCTTCATAGATTCATCTATCGCTGAGATAAGTTCAAGAGCCGATTTGTAATGGGCGTCCATAGCCTCGAATCCTGCGTCAGGCGCATAGCGGGCGAACTCGCATGCATCCAGAAGCCCAATGAATTCCTTCACGTCGGAATCCGGGATTCCCGCAGCAAGAAGCTTCTCAGATATGGTATCCTTGTCTTGTCCGGATGCTTCAATTCCGAATTTATCGGCCACGAAACCGAGCAGGGCGCGGTGTAATTCCTCATAGAATGCAGTATAGAGGTTATCCTTAAGGAAGGCGCCGGCCCTGGCAAGGCGCCCGCGCGCCATCTTCGATGCGCCGCGCTTGCGTTCGCCGGCGACGTCGGCCCTGCGGGCCGCCATCTTCCTGAGTCCAACCCACAACGCCAGCGCTCCAAGCACCAGCACCGCGAGTATGATAAAGAACGGAGTTGAACAGACGAAGAATGCTCCCGCCTTGGTCAGGCCGGGATTTCCCGTCGCAATGTAACGGATGTCAGTACCCAGGTTGCGAACGTCCCTGCCCGCAACGCCCGAAAAGAGCTGCGACGGGCCGCCGGAGGGCTGAAGATCGCCTTCCGAACGGCTCACTTTCATGGGGATAGGCTCCCCGCTCACGGTTTCATAGCGCCCTGAGGCCGTATCGTAGTAGCTGAATTCCACAGCCGGAATCACGAAATCGCCGTAGTGGCGCGGGATGAAGGGGTATTCGAAGACTCGGCTTCCGTCTTTGTCTGTCGATTTAACGTCATATACCTCGAAATCCGGCGGGAAATTGACCTTCGGCGCCTGGATCAGGGCGAGGTTGCCCTTGCCCGAGACGGTGACTACCAGCGAGGCGGCATCGTGGGTAGCGAGCGAGTCGCGGGTGACCATGGTCTTGATCGAGAACTTGCCCACTCCCCCGCAGAACGAGGCCGGCTGGGGCTGGGGTAGCGCGCTGACATGGATCGTCACCGGTTTAGTCGAGACGCGCTTGCGAATAGTGCTGTAATCGTCCTGGAAAAAGCTGTCGAAAATGCTGCTCGCGGCCGAACGGTTCCTCACGCGAAGGACGCACACGAGCTCGGACGGGTCGATTACGAGATCGCCGCTCTGCTGCGGGATGAGAGTATAGCTGCGAATGGTGGCAGCGTTGTAGATAGCATCGCCGATGGTTTCCCTTTGGAACTGAATCTCCTGCGGGGAGGCGACCACCTGGCTCCAGAAGCCGTCGAACGAGGGAAGGCGGAAATCTTCATAGCCGGCAATGTTCACCCTCTGGTAGAGTCTGATCGAGGCGGTGAACGGCTCGCCAAGGACAACCTTTGTGCGGCTGACTTCAAGTCTCATGAACAAGTCTTCGCCTGATACGGAATAGGCATTCTGTTGAGTGGGAGTGGAAGAAGCGCTGGCGGCGCCGCTTTTCGCGACCTTGATAGTCTTGACGGACGAAGTCAAAGTCTTGTTCCCTACCTTTGCAGTAGCGGCAGGGAGCTGGAACGTACCCTCTTTGCGGGGCATCAGGACATAGGTGTACGACGTCTGGGTCGATTTGTTCGTCTTGCCGTTCACGATGCTTATCGAGCTGCTCGTGCCCACCTGCGGACCCCACACAAGCTGGAAGTCCTGCGGACACTGCCAGTCGAACGAAGAGGGCTTGGTTCCCTCAACCACGAAAGTCAGGTTGAACTGCTCGTCGAGTGCGACCGCCGAGGGTACTTCCACGCTAATCTGGGCGCGGGCGACGACAGCCGCCGTGAAAAGCAAAATAGCTGCTAGTATCTTTTTCATTACCAATTCTTCTCTTTCTGACGGGTTTTCGCCTGCAGGGCTTTCTCCTTCTCTACCTTATCCTGAGTCTCCTTCTCCTTAGCCTGGATGGCCTGCAGCATCTGTTGGGCCTGCTGGGGCGAGATCTTCTGCTCCTGAGGCTGCTGCTGTTGCTGCTGGTCGTCCTTGGGCTGCTGCTGTTCGTCTTTAGGCTGCTGGTCCTGCTGCTGATCGTTCTGATCCTGATTATTCTGATTATTGTCGTTCTGCTGATCCTGATTCTGCTGCTGGTTTTCCATCATCTTCTTTGCGTAGATGTAGTTTTCCTTTGCTTCGAGATCGTCAGGAGTAAACATCAGGGCCTGCCTGAAAGCCTTCATCGCGGTACCGTAGTCCTTTTTCTGCAGGGCTATATCGCCGGCGTTGAAGTAGTACTTAGCACCGTCTACTGTCTCAGGCGGAGCCTCTTCGCGGCGCGCGATAACTGCGCCTGCGCCGTCGTAATCTTTCTGTTTGTATAGAGCCGAAGCGAGATCGTAGGTCGCCGCAAAGGAAGTCGAATCCTTCACCAGCGCCCTGCGGTAGTCCAGCTCGGCCTCCTTATAATTGTGTTTGCCGAACTTTCTGTTGCCTCTGCGCACTTCCCTCTTATCTGTCTGAGCAGACAAGGGCAGCGCAATAAGCAGCGCCATACATATGTATAATACTTTACGCATCAGTCGAACATTTTTCTGTCTGGCTTACGCTCGCCGATCAATATTTCTATCACAAGCAACAGCAACGCAAGTGCGAAGAAATACATATACTGTTCGTCGTATTCTTCGAAAACGACCGACGAGAACTCCTCGCCTTCCATGCGGCGGATTTCGTCGATTATGGGATTCAAGCCGAATTCGTCGTTGCCGGCATGGACATAGGCCCCGTCGCCTGCAGCGGCAACCTTCCTGAGGACAGCTTCGTCCAGCTTGGAAACTACGATATTACCGTCTTTGTCGGTAAGGAGCTGACCGTCTACCGGGATAGGCTGGCCATGGGTCGAACCCACACCGACGGTATAGATTCTGATTCCGCTCTCCCCCGCTTCCTTCGCGGCCGCGACCGCATCGTCTTCATGGTTTTCGCCGTCTGTAATAAGGATGATCACGCGGCTCTTTTCGCTCTGAGCGCTGAAACTCTTCATCGCCGTATGGATCGCATCGCCGATGGCCGTTCCCTGAACCGGGATGGAACCGGCGTCGATCGAGCTGAGGAACATCTTGGCCGAGACGTAGTCTGTAGTCACAGGCAGCTGGACGAACGATGTTCCGGCGAAGATAATCAGGCCGATGCGGTCGTCTCGGAGCTTGTCCACTATCGAGGAGATCGCCATCTTCGCACGCTCCAGCCTGTTCGGGGAATAGTCCTCCGCGAGCATGGAGTTCGACACGTCGAGGCAGATCATGATCTCTGCGCCCTTGATCTTACGCTCGCTGAGTTTCGCGCCTATCTGCGGGCGGGCCAGGCCTACCACGAAGAACATGAACGCGAGGGTGAAGAGCACGATCCTGATCCAGCCTTTCGCGGGGCTGTAGTGCGGCATCAGCGCGCGCACCATCGCTTCGTCTCCGAAGCGCCTGATCCGGGCGCGCCTCAGCGCCTTCACGACCGCGTATACGGCCGGGATCACTGGCACCAGCAGAAGGAGCCACAAAAACTGATGTTGAGCGAATATTATCATGGCATCCTCCTAAGCAAAAGCCTTATAACCAGCTCGGCCAGCAGGCAGATCAGCGCGATCAAGCCGAACTTTCCGAACAGTTCCTGATAGACGGGGAAAGACTCGACAGTAGTCTTCGCCTTCTCCATCCTGTTGATTTCGCCGTAAATCTCGGCGAGTTTGGTATTGTCGGTCGCACGGAAATAGCGGCCGCCTGTTTTGTCGGCGATCCCGCGCAACAGGTCTTCATCGATTTCGACCTGGATCTTGCGGGTCTCGACGCCCCATGGGGTGATGACCGGGTACGGGGCCATTCCGTTTGCTCCCACTCCGATCGTGTAGACGCGCACGCCGTATGTTTTCGCGATTTCAGCGGCCGTCAGCGGCGCAATCTCGCCCCTGTTGTTGACGCCGTCCGTGAGCAGGATGATCACCCGGCTCTTAGCGTCTGAGTCGGCCATTCGGGCCACGGCGGTCGCGAGGCCGTTTCCGATCGCGGTGCCGTCTTCGATGAGGTCGGTCTGCACCTCTTTCATGAGGTTGATCAGGGTCGCGCGGTCGGTAGTCAGCGGACATTGGGTATAGCTCTCGCCCGCGAAAACGACGATTCCCATCCGGTCGCTCGGGCGCTGGGCTATAAACTCGATAGCGATGTCCTTTGCGGCGCTGAGGCGGTTGGGCGTGAAATCCTGCGCGAGCATACTCGTCGACACGTCCATCGCGAGGACGATGTCGATTCCTTCGGTGTCCGTTTTATCAACCTGGGTACTCGAGCGGGGGCGGGCAATCGCGATGACGATCATTACCAGCGCTGCCGCGCGAAGGGCGAACGGGAGATGGCGAACGACCGCGAGCACGCTTGCGCCACCGGCCTTCCAGGGCACATCCGAACTCACGCGGAGGTGCGGAGTCCGGCCGCTCACCTCCCTATAAATATATAGGATGACGAGCAGCGCGGGAATCGCGAGAAGCCACAGAAGATATGGATACTCAAAGAACATCTTCTTTCTTCGCCTCCTCCTCGATTTCAGCCTGGTAGGTACTGGTGACGAACCTTACACAAAGAGGCAGGGCCTCCTTATTGTGTTCGTCGTCAGCCACGAACTTGGCAAATTTAACGAAGTCCGCCGTCTCGAACAGGTCTTTCATTTTGTCGTAGAGTTCGGGAGTCAGTTCGCTGCGGCCTTTCAGCGCATCGAACAGTTCGGCGGTAGTCATCTCGGGCGCATCTATCTCGAAGCGCCTGTCTATATATTCCTTCACGGCACCGGTAATGCCGGAATAGAATTGTTTCTGCTTTTCCGGAGCCCAGTATTTGTCCGAACGATATTTATCGAGTTCGCGAAGGGCTACGATATGGGGCGGATCCTTTCTGCGCTCTTCCTCTTTCTTTTTCCTCGAGGTAAGCGCAACTATAACTACGATTATTGCGGCGACGATCCACAGCCCGGCGACTCCGCCGATGACATAGGGCAACACTTCTTTTAGGGTAACCGGATAAGTGATTTGGCCCTTTATGTCGTGGGGGACGAAGGTCGCTGTATCAACCGGCATGGTCTTAACCTCGAACGGCTCCGGCGCGGTGAAGCAGAGAGTATCCGAACTCTCGGCGGTGTGTTTAATGATGTAGATGTCCGGAAGTTCGTACATTCCCTCCTCGAAGGGGGCGACGGTTATCCACCATTCTACGTCGATTTTACCAGCCTTCAGTTGTTTTCTGGTACTTACAGTATCTGTCTGCCAGCCTCTGACGAGGACGAGGGTATCGTTGCAGACCTGCGAAAAATCCTGAAGGGTCAGGCCTTCTACGTCCTTAGTATCTTCCAGCTTGAATCCGTAGCGGAACTGGTCCGCAATAAGTATGGAATCCCGCTGATGGAGAGGCTTAAAGAAAGCCTGTCCGGCGGGAGTAACAGTTAGCAGCGCGCTTAATATGACAGTTATCAGCATCATCTGAACAGTCCCATCAAAGCTTTTACATAATCACCGTCTGTAGGGATGTCGACCGAGTCGACCTTGTAACGGTTGAGCAGTCTGGTTTCTTTTGCGCCCAGGTCTGCGAACCATTTCGCGTAGGCTTCGCGGACCTTGGGGTTATCTGTATTGATCCATGAGCCGCGGCCGGTCTCGCTGTCTTTTATATGGACAAGGCCTACCGGCACGAGTTTTTCCTCGCGGGGGTCATGGACCTTTACGACGGAGATGTCGTGACGGTTAACGGCCACCTTCAGGGCTTCTTCGTAGCGCGGGTTTCCGTTCGAGTCTACGTCGATCATGTCGCTCAGGACGAACGCCGTACATTTCTTTTTGATGGCGTTGGTAAGGAACTCCAGCGCGGCGCCGATGTCGGTTCCGTCGGATGTAGGCTGAAGTTCGAGCATCTCCCTGATGATGTGGAGAAGGTGTGAGCGGCCTTTTTTCGGAGGGATGAACTTCTCGACCTTGTCCGAGAAGAACAGCGCACCTACCTTATCGTTGTTTAGGATGGCGCTGAAACTCAGGACGGCCGCGATCTCGGCGATTCGTTCGCGCTTCGTATCCCCTTTCGTTCCGAACAGGCCGCTTCGGCTGACATCGACCAGCAGGACGACCGTCAGTTCGCGCTCCTCTTCGAAGACCTTGATGTAAGGCTGGCGGAGGCGGGCGGTCACATTCCAGTCCATGGACCGAACATCATCTCCCCAGCGGTACTCACGTACTTCGCTGAAGGCCATACCACGGCCCTTGAAGGCGGAGTGGTATTCGCCGGCGAAGATCTGGTGCGAGAGCGCACGGGTCTTGATTTCGATCTTGCGGACCTTCCTGAGGAGGTCGGTCGCACTAAGGGACGATGACTGCATTGATAACCTGATCGATAATCTCTTCTGACGTAACGTTTTCAGCCTCAGCTTCATAGGTAAGGCCGATTCTGTGTCTCAGGACTTCCGGGCAGACGGCGCGGACGTCCTCGGGGATCACATAGCCGCGGCGCTTGATGAAGGCATACGCCTTCGCAGCCGCCGCGAGGCTGATGCTCGCCCTCGGCGAGGCGCCGTAGCCGATGATATTCTTAAGGTTCGGGAGATTGTAGTCTTCCGGCTTACGAGTAGCGTAGACTATGTCGACTATGTAGCGCTCGATCTTTTCGTCCATATACACCTCGCGAACGACCTCACGAGCGCGGATGATATCTTCAGGCTTGATAACGGGGTTCGGCTGAGGGAACTCGCCGGTGTTGTTCATACGGATAATCAGGCGCTCTTCTTCCTTCTTCGGGTAGTCGACCTTTACTTTGAGCATGAAACGGTCTACCTGGGCCTCGGGGAGAGGATAGGTTCCTTCCTGCTCGATAGGGTTCTGGGTTGCCATCACGAGGAAGGGCTCGGGGAGTTTGTAGGTCTGCTCGCCGAGGGTCACCTGCCTTTCCTGCATTGCTTCGAGAAGGGCCGACTGGACCTTCGCGGGGGCACGGTTGATTTCATCTGCCAGCACGAAGTTCGCGAAAACGGGGCCTTTGTGGACCTCGAAAGTCTCTTTTTTCTGGCTGTAGATGAGGGTTCCGGTTACATCTGCCGGCAGGAGGTCCGGGGTGAACTGGATGCGCGAGAACTGGGCGCTTACGGCTTTAGCTAAAGTACTGATTGCGAGGGTTTTCGCGAGGCCGGGGACACCTTCGAGGAGGATGTGGCCATTGGCAAGAAGTGCGATTTCGAGATTCTCCACGAGGTGTTTCTGACCGACTATCACCTTTCCCATTTCGAGCGAAAGGAGGTCTACGAACGCGCTCTCTTTCTGGATCTTCTCGTTGAGTTCTTTGATGTTTACACTTTCCATATAAAAATCTTAAATTTGCAATCTATGCGGTACAAAATCACCTTGTCGTATCTAGGAGCGGACTTCTGCGGCTGGCAGATGCAGCGCGGCGCGCCGAGCGTACAGGAAACGCTGCAAAAAGCTCTCGGCACCCTTTTGGGGGAGCCGATAAGCGTGACTGGCGCGGGGCGCACGGACACGGGGGTGAACGCTATCAACTATGTCGCTCATTTCGACTGCGAAAAGCAATTCGATACGGCCGATATTTGCTACAAATTAAATGCCATACTACCCCCCTCCGTATCGGTTTCTTCTATTGAAGATGTTGCGCCTGATTTCCATGCAAGGTTCGACGCGCGCCGCAGAAAATACGTCTATCACATCCACAGGGTTAAGGATCCGTTCGCAGCACCTTTCTCATGGCACTGCGGATATCCCGTGCTGGATTTTGATGCGATGAACGAAGCCGCCGCGCTTCTTCTCGGGACTCACGATTTTTCTTCTTTCGAGAAGACCGGCAGCGACAATAAGACTTCTGTTTGTACCATAGTTGAAGCGCGATGGGTTAAGGACGATCCTACACACTGGACCTTCCACATCGCAGCCGACAGGTTCCTTCGCGGAATGGTCCGCGCAATAGTAGGGACTTTAATCGAGGTTGGCCGGGGAAAACGCTCGCCGGACTCGATGGGCGCCCTGCTTGAGGGCCGCAACCGCTGCCTCGCCGGCGAGACCGTCCCCGGCCACGCTCTCTTCCTCTGCGAAATAGATTACTAGTCTTTCTCACAGTTCCCCGCCTTTTTTGTCCAAGGTGTGTTTTTGTTCCGCACACCTCGAACGTCTTGGTGTGTAAAACAGCCCGAATCACACACCAGCACCGCCTTCGGACGGGAACTCCCTCGCGCGGGACTCGTCAACTATTCATACGGGGGAAGCGTCCTTCCCCCTAGCCCCCTGCGGCCTTTCCGCCTTTCCAACTTTGCTTGCGCAAAGTCA
>CAJOJC010000039.1 GCA_905234775.1 uncultured Bacteroidales bacterium
GGGGTTGGCCGTTGGATTATCGAGAAAGCGGACGATTTCCGCAAGAGTGCCACACGGTCACCCCTTTTAGAAGGGGGTCTAGGGCACATGGAGGTGTGGCATGGGGCAATTTTGCCCTTCGCCACACAAGAAAGGGCCTCACAATAGGTTCTGGTAGGGGTCGGTGTGTGGCACTTCTGCGAAAAGCGCTAAAAGGGTCAAAGTAACTGGAGAAAACGCGGAAGGTGTGCTTTTGTGAGTGGGACCTTCCGCAAACAAGACAATATGAAGCGCCGGGGAGGGGCAAAGTAACTAAAAAATGGACTTCTGCCCGGAGGGGGGGAGAAGTCCAAAATATGAGTAGATGGCCTAAAAAGGCGACGGGTATCTTGGCTGGAAACTCGTCCTGTAGTTTATAGCAGGGCGGAGAGGGAGTCGTAGTAGGTCTTCGAGACCGGGATCGGGGGAGTACCAGGGGTGTCGAGGTCTGCGAAGACGAAACCGGCGGAGTCTTTACGGAGGACCGTGACGTGGGCCGGGTTGACGAAGAAGGCTCGCTGGCAGCGCTGGAGGCCCTGTTTGTGGAGCATGTCTTCGAGGCGCTTCATAGAGGAGCGGAGCTGATACTTCTTTACACTTTCGCCGTCTAAGTAAACGATGTTGACGTAGTTTTCGTTGGCCTCTACGTAGAGAAGCGAAGAAGCGGCAACTGCTAGTTTGAGCTTCTGGTTGGAATCCTTGAAGCGGATAAGGTTATCGTCTCCGGCGGGTTCGACTACCTCGCGGTTCTTCGCGTAGATGATGGTTCCCATCTCGATGAGGAGGTAGGGGAACACCAGAACGCCGAAGAAATCTATAAGGCAGCGGGGAAGAGCGAAGAAGAAACTGTACTGCTCGCGGCCGAGAGTGATGAGGGCCATGTACATAGCTCCGAAGCAAGCGAAAAGGAATACCTCGAGGATACACCATGCGGCGTACGAGAGGTAGGTCGGATTCATCTTGTTGCGTAGGAAGTAAAATGCGAGACGGGTTCCTACGAGAATTAACAGAAGGATAGTCGAGAGAATAGTTACATTAAACTCAAGAACCATGGCTCCTGCATCGAGGAACTCAACCATACCGGCCGGCCTGTAGCTCAACATAAAGAGCAGGAAAAAGATCGGCAGGCCCACGAAGTGGACTATTTGGGCGGGGAACTTAAAGAATGCCCTGGGAATACCTGTGTTGTTTTGCATAACGTACAAAGATAAACAATATATTGTTATCTTTGCAAAGTATGTCTAAAACCTGGCTCAAGACTATCGCTGCACTCGCAGCATCGCTTTTCCTCCTTTCCTGCTGGCAGAACGGGAATCAGGAAGGATCTTCAGTTCCCGAAGTAAAAGGCTTTGAACTTCTCTCCCACATCCCCTCGGATGCTTGTGGAGTGATTGTATGCGACAAAACAGCGACCGGCATTGAGAATATTATGGATAACCGGAGCGTCTTCCGCGAGTTCTCTTATGGGGCGCTCGCAGACTCGAGGATGGTTATTTCGTTCCATTTCCAGGGCGAACTGATCCCGATGCTGGCCATCGATGCCGGCAGAGCTCAAACTGCCATAAAGCAGGCCACGCCGGTGATGGAAGCGGCCGCGGAATTCGGGCTCCAGTCGCGACTTGTAGCCGCTCCGGCGAAGAAGCGCGGCGGGAACAGGAGCGTGCTGCTCCTCAGCCCCTCGGAGCCCCTCATTGACGCGGCCGAGCGCCATTTGGAAGCCCATACCTCCGTTCTCGAGGTAGAAGGCCTGAAAGAAGCGCTTGAAAAAGCGCCCTCGAAAGGCGATGTCGTAATCTTCCGTAACGATGCTATCGCCAATATTCTTCCGAAGAATTTCCTCTCCAAATACGTCACTCGTAAACAGCTTACCGGCTTTATAAAAGGATGGTCAGACTGGACTGTATTGCATCTGACGGGTTCGGAAGCAGCGGGGAAGGGCGTGTATCTCAGCTACGACGTAAGGACAGTCCACCCCGAGGATTACTCAAAGGCGGTAAAAGTCTACGAAGATCAAGGCTACGGAGAGAGTAAAATTCCTGATATCATACCTCAGGGAACTACATACGTAGTGGACCTGCCTCTGTCTTCCGTAGAAACATTCATCGAATCCAGGAAGAAGAATCTCGACGCGGGCGCCGGACTCAATAAGTTCGTCAATACCTGCGCACAACTGAAAAAAACTACCGGAGTTGACCCTGTAAAATGGGCCATTGAAACCGATATAAAAGAAATAGCGAAGATTCAGTGGAAGGACGAAGAAGTTCTCATAATCCGTCCCGCGAAACCTCTGGTTTCCCACAACGTTCGTTATAATTCACACCGCGGGTTCGCAACCACCCTCTTCGGGCAGGGCTTCTCGCTTGCGGACGACTCCCACGCCGCCTGCATCGGTAACTGGCTTATCATGGGCAGCGAATCTGCCGTGAAACATTTCATGGCCTCGGAAGTGAGGCAGAAACTCCATTATTGGCCCACCAAGAACGTGAAGGCGATAGTCCTTGCAGACGATTGCCAGCTCGCGTGGACCCGAAGCGAACTCCGCTTCGATGTGTACAGAACCTACTAGCATGCTGAAAATAAAGTCTTTAAATAAGCAACTCGAACGCAGTTTCAAAAAGAACTGGTGGAGGCCCGCCCTCTCGAACTACAAGGGCGAGACGATGAACTATGCGATGCTCGCAGAGCGCATAGCCATCATCCAGCGCCACTACAGAAGTTTCGGCGTAAAGCCGGGCGATAAAATCGCCATCTGCGGACGCAACCAGGCCAACTGGGGAGTCAGTTTCCTCTCGGCCATGACCTACGGAGCGGTGCCCGTGCCCCTGCTCCACGATTTCAATCCGGCCAATATCTCAGAGCTGGTCGTGCATGCAGAGGCTAAAGTCCTCTTCATCGACGAACTCATCTGGGACAAGCTTGATTCGAGCAAGTTCGAAGGCCTTCTGGCTGCAGTCAATATCTCGGACTTCCGCATCCTCTATACGACGATCAAAAACCTGGACAAGGAAAGGGCGAAAGTCATTTCCGACTTCCATACCGAATACGCGTCCGGCCTGCGCCCGGAGAATCTCGACTTCTACCGCGACTCCCCGGACGAGCTTGCGCTGATCAACTATACCTCAGGAACTTCCGGCTTCTCGAAGGGTGTGATGATCCCCTACAGGGCCCTCATCGCCAATGTCGAGTTCGCCGCGAACGAGGCCGAGCCTCAGATGGACTGCACCTCGGACATGGTCGCCATGCTCCCGAGCGCCCATATGTACGGCCTCATGTTCGAGTTCCTGTTCGAGATGTGTATCGGTGCACATACCCACTTCCTCTCGAAGACCCCGAGCCCGAAGGTGATCATGACCGCATTTCAGGAAATTCACCCTGCGACCATCATCAGCGTGCCGCTCATTATCGAGAAGGTCTACAAGAACCAGATCAAGCCCATGATCAGGCGCCTGCGCTTCTTCTACGACATCCCGTTCGTGGGGAGCATACTGCGCAGGAGCGTCAGAAAAAGGGTCGTGGCCGCTTTCGGCGGCAAGTTCGAGGAAGTCATCCTCGGCGGCGCGCCCGTGAACCCGGAAGTCGAGAAGTTCTTCCATAAGATGCGCTTCCCGTTCACGGCCGGCTACGGAATGACCGAATGTGCTCCTATCATCACTTATGCCCACTGGAACCGCTCGAAGGTCGGTTCGTCGGGCAAGGCGGTCGCGGGCTGCAAGATCAGGATCGATTCCAAGGACCCGGAACACATTCCGGGCGAGGTCCAGGTCAAAGGCCCCAACGTATTCCTTGGCTACTACCGCAACGAAGAGGCGACCCTGGCCGCATTCACAGAGGACGGATGGTTCAGGACAGGCGATATGGGCATCATCAAGAAGGGCTATCTCTATCTCAAGGGACGCCTTAAGTGTATGATCCTCTCGGCCAATGGCCAGAACATCTATCCGGAAGAGCTCGAGGCGATAATCAACAACGTCCAGTACGTAGTTGAATCGCTGGTAGTTGAGGAGAGGGGAGGCCTTACCGCCATCATCCACCCCGACTATGCTTCTGCAGCAATAGACGGAATCGAGGAAGAAGAACTCGAAGGGAAACTCCTCAGCAGCCTTCCTGAGATCAACCCTCAGCTTCCGATTTACGCACAAATCCGTAAGATTGAAATCCTCAAGGAAGACTTCGTGCGCACCCCTAAACGCAGTATTAAACGTTATCTATATCTGAAACATGAATAAATTCGACGAAAGGTATCTCGAGATGGCCGAGGTTTGGGCCAAGAACTCGTATTGCAAGCGCCGTCAGGTAGGCGCGCTGCTCGTTAAAGACCGTATGATTATTTCAGATGGTTACAACGGTACCCCCTCCGGTTTCGAGAACCAGTGCGAAGACGAAAACGACGTCACTAAACCATACGTCCTCCACGCAGAGGCAAACGCAATTACGAAAGTCGCGAAGTCGGGCAACAGCTCCGAAGGTGCGACTCTGTATGTGACTGCCTCTCCTTGTATGGAGTGCGCCAAGCTCATAATCCAGTCCGGAATCAGGAGGGTAGTCTACAAGGACCTTTACCGTATTACAGACGGCATCGACCTCCTAAAGAGCGCGAACATCGAGTGTGAACAGCTCGACTCCACAAAGGACAAGGATGAAAAGTAGCAACTGGACAGCGATAGCCGTAGCCGTAGCGGGAATAGTTGTGGGCGCGATGACCGTGCTCACGGCCCAGAAGGTGTTCAGCCAGAAGGCCCGCCTCAGGGCCGAATATCAGGACTGGCGCAAGCTCAACCTGATCCTTCAGAAGGTCGACGAGAACTACGTGGATCCCGTCGACAGGAAGAAGGTCACGGATGCTGCGGTAGTTGCGGCCCTGGCCCAGCTCGACCCTCACTCGGTCTACCTGCCCCCGCAGGAACTAGAGGAGTCGGAGACTAACCTCGCCGGCGGCTTCGACGGAATCGGAATCCAGTTCAATGTACCGAACGACACCGCCGTGGTGATAGAAGTCATCCCGGGCGGTCCGTCGGAGAAGGTGGGCATGATGCCGGGCGACCGCCTGTTGAAGGTGGACACCATCGAAATCGCGGGCCGCAAGTACCCGCAGGACAGCATGGTGCGCCATATGCGCGGCCCCGCCGGAACCAAGGTCACGGTCACGGTCAAGCGCGGCCCGGAGGTGATCCAGTTCGAAATCACGCGCGATAAGATCCCGACCCACAGCGTGGACGCTGCCTTCATGGTCGGCGACACTACCGGCTATATCCGCCTCTCGAAGTTCGCCCGCACTACCTTCAAGGAATTCAGCGATGCTGCGCGCGAGCTGCAGGGCGCCGGAATGAAGGAACTCATCTTCGACCTGCGCGACAACTCCGGCGGCTACCTCGACCAGGCGCTATTGCTCAGCAACGCCTTCCTCGAAAAGGGCGATACGATCGTTTATATCGAGGGCCTGCACCGCAAGCGCGAAGATTATCTCGCCGACGGGCGCGGTGCGCTGAAAGACATAAAGCTGAAGGTGCTTATCAACGAGGGCACCGCCTCCTCGAGCGAGATCTTCGCAGGCGCGGTGCAGGACAATAAGCGCGGGGCCATCTTCGGCCGCCGTTCGTTCGGCAAGGGCCTCGTCCAGGAGCCGGTCTTCTTCACGGACGGCAGCGGAATCAGGCTGACCGTGGCGCGGTTCTACACCCCGAGCGGCCGCTGCATCCAGAAACCGTATACGAAGGATTATGCTTACGAAGTCTACCTGCGCTACGACGATGCCGAGATGGTGGATGCGGACAGCATGAGCGTCTCGAAGGGCGGCATCATCCCCGACGTCTTCGTCCCGATCGACACTACCCGCGCGAGCGATTTCTATCTGAAGTGTAATCGCAAGGCCACGACCATGCGCTTTTCGTCGGCCTTCTTCGACGCCCATAAGGGCGAACTACAGTCTATCAGCGACTACCAGCAGCTGCTGTACTACCTCGATTCCGCCGGCCTCGACCGGAATTTCCTCGCATACGCGAAGGCAAAGGACGGCCTCGTACCGAAGCCGGGGGAGTGGGAGGAATCCAAGAGCTATATGATGACCCAGATAAAGGCCCTTGTCGGCCGCTATTCGAAACTCGGCGACAATGCCTTCTATCACCTTTATCTCCAGATAGACGACGTCTTCGCCGCGGCTACTGGGCAATAAAGCTGTAGACTATATTTCCGATTTCTTTGGGATTGCCGGTCTTGCTTCGCGAGAACCGGCTTTTTCTTGCCGCACCAAGGGCATAATCGCGAAGGCAGCGGTCGCCCGACGAAACTTCGTCCTGGATTTTCGCGTCCACGACGTCACCGGCGGCGTTGACGGTGATGATGACCGTGACCTCGCCCGAGCCTATGCATTTGTAGGCCGGGATGGGGAGGTAGCTGCCCTTGCGGTCGCCCAGCGAATATGAAAGGACGGACGGGCCCTGGTAGGTGGGTTCGTCGTTTTTCGGCTTGTCCTTAGGCTTGGGGGCCGCGACCGCGATGACCTCTTCCTTGCGGTTGATGTTCTCGCGGGCCTGCTTCTCGATTCGGCGGGCGTCGTTGTAGAGTTTCTCGGCGTCGGTTCCACGGTCGTCCTTGAGCTTGCTGCGGTCTACGACCACGTTCCTCGGGGGCTCAGAACGGACCCCGGCCTCGCGCAGCAACTTCTCAACCCTGGCGTTGGCCGCTTTCTGGCGGGCGATCTCTTTCTCGAGCTTTTCGATCGGGTCCTGCTTCGAGAAATCGAGCATGATGCTCTGGCGCCGCTTGTCTATCTCCGGGCGCACAACCGTTAGGAGTAAAACGAGAATCACCGCGAGGTGGACGCTCACGGTGACCAGGATTCCTATTAGGTTGTCGCGCATGGGGCGGCTATTTTTGCTGTTTGAGCTCCTTGCGGATAGTGTTGTTGATCACGTCGATGGCGACTTTGTTGTGTCCGCCCTGAGGGATGATGATATCGGCGTAGCGCTTGCTGGGCTCGATGAACTGGAGGTACATCGGCTTTACAGTCTTAGAGTAGCGCTCGATTACCCAGCGAACGTCTTTTCCGCGCTCGACTATGTCGCGGGTCATGACGCGCATCAGGCGGTCGTCGTCGTCTGCGTCAACGAAAATCTTGATGTCCATCTGGTCGCGGAGTTCCGGGCAGGTGAACACGAGAATTCCCTCGATAATGATAACATCGGCCGGGTCTACATGGACCGTTTCGGTCTTCGAGCGGCTGCAGGAGATGTATGAGTAGATAGGCTGCTCGATACTCTTTCCGGACTTGAGCTCTGAGAGCTGCTGGCAGATGAGTTCCCAGTCTATTGCGTCCGGGTGATCGAAGTTGTGGTTGCGCTTCTCCTCGTCTGTAAGGTCGCTCGAGTCTTTGTAGTACGAATCCAGAGGGATAGTAACTACGCTCTCTCCCTTAAGGGTCTCAGTAATAGCTCTGACTACTGTTGTCTTTCCACTGCCGGATCCTCCGGCGATACCGATTACTAACATATCTTAGAATTCTGCGTTTTTCATTATTTCTTCCTCCCCTACGGTCAGGGGAGGATAAGAGGAGGGGTGATCGTAAAACTCCGTTAGAACTCCGCGTTCTTAGGAGTTCTAGGGAACGGAATGACGTCGCGGATGTTCTGCATTCCGGTGATGAAGAGGAGGAGACGCTCGAAGCCGAGGCCGAAGCCGGAGTGAGGGCAGCTGCCGAAGCGGCGGGTATCGAGATACCATTCGAGGTTGTCTCTCTTCATATGGAGTTCGTTGATGCGATTCTCCAGTTTCTGGAGATCTGCTTCGCGTTCGGAACCTCCGATGATTTCGCCGATCTTCGGGAAGAGGACGTCCATCGCGCGGACGGTCTTTCCGTCTTCGTTCTGCTTCATGTAGAAGGCCTTGATATCCTTAGGATAGTCTGTAAGGATGACGGGGCGCTTGAAGTGTTCTTCAACCAGATATCTTTCGTGTTCGCTCTGGAGATCGGTTCCCCAGTCGACTGGATATTCGAATTTATGACCGGCTGCGATAGCGGCTTTGAGGATTTCGATACCCTCGCCGTAGGGCAGGCGGACGAACTCGGTATCGATTACGCCTTCGAGGCGGGCGATAAGGGTATCGTCGTAGCGGTCGTTAAGGAACTGGATGTCGTCGCGGCAGTTGTCAAGAGCGTACTTGACGAGGCTCTTGATGAAATCCTCGGCGAGATCCATGTTGTCTTTGATGTCGTAGAAGGCCATCTCGGGCTCTATCATCCAGAACTCTGCGAGATGCCTAGGGGTGTTGGAATTCTCGGCGCGGAAGGTAGGACCGAAGGTGTAGATTTCGCCGACTGCGGTAGCGCCGAGCTCGCCTTCGAGCTGGCCGCTGACCGTAAGGCTGGTCATCTTGCCGAAGAAGTCCTGTTTGTAGTCCGGAAGATTCTTCTTGTTCTTCGGGACGTTGTTCAGATCCAGGGTAGTAACCTGGAACATCTGGCCGGCGCCTTCGGCGTCGGATTCGGTAATGAGGGGAGTGTTAAGATAAACAAAACCCCTGGAGTGGAAATATTCGTGGATAGCGAAGGCCATCTGGCTGCGCAGACGATAAACTGCTCCGAAGGTATTGGTCCTGGGACGGAGATGGGCTACCGTTCTCAGATACTCGAAGGAAGTATCCTTTTTCTGGAGGGGATAGCGTACGGGATCGCACTCGCCGTAGACCTCGATATTGGAGGCCTTGATCTCAACGGTCTGACCGCTGCCGATAGACTCTACCAGGGTACCTGTTACGCCTATGCAGGCTCCGGTGCTGATCCTGGCAAGGACGGGCTCCGTCTCGGGAGTCTTGTCTACTACTATCTGGATATTCTTGATAGTACTGCCATCGTTCAGGGCGATGAACGCAATCTCTTTGTTTCCTCTTTTTGTCCTGACCCAGCCCTTGGCGAGAACTTCCTGCCCTGCAGGCATCGCCAGGAGGTCTTTAACTTTACTGCGAAGTATTTCCTTTCCCATTTATTCTTTTTTTATAAAAGAGCAGCCCCAATGGCGGGGCTGCTCATATGAGGTATGCTGAGCTTACTCAGCAGGTTTCCTTGCGGAATACATGATCTTAAGCGCGGAGCAGCGGCGCAGCTCCTGCTTAACGTCGGTAATGATACCCATTCGGACATCCTGGTCGGCCCTGATGCAGACGGTCATGAGGGGGCGGTCGCCCTCTTTCATGGCCTCACGCTCGGAAGCGACGAAGTCGCGGATGTCTTCCTTGGTCTTGAAGGAGTCGTTGAGCTGGATACGTGCGTCGGTACCGTACTGCGCCTGAAGGGAGCGGATAGGAGTTCCGATGTTGATGTAAGACGAAAGGTCTTTACGTTCCAGTTTTGTGACCTCCGAGGCCTCAGGAACCTTGACCTGAACTTTGTTCTCGGTTTCACGCATCTGCGTCGTAACCATGAAGAAGAACAGGAGCATGAACACGATATCGGAGAGAGAACCCGAAGCGATTCCGGGAACCTCTTTCTTGCTATTGCCACCAAACATTGACATAACTTAGTCCTCCTATTATCTTGTTGATGCGTTTACGTCCTTAGGCTCGGCTTCGGAAATGTTCTGGGGAACGGCCTTCTTGACCCATCCCTGCTCCTCCTCTGAGAGGCGGGCATATTTCTTTCCGAAGTTGGCCATCGAGAATTCATCACGAAGTTCGTTGACTGCCTTGACAAGTTCGTTCTGTACGGCGATGTACTTCGAGTAACTTGTACCACGGTCGTTCTGGAGGGAGATAACACCCTTCGATACGGGGACAGCCTTGAAACCCTCGATCTCCTTGATCTCCTTTTCGGGGAGGTTGGGATCATTATTGGGGTTGTCGAGGAACTCCTTGATTTTGTCCTTCAGGAAAGCGAGCTCGATTCCTTCACTACCGGCAAGTACCTTGTCCGCTGAGTTGATACGCACCACGATGATGTTTCGGCGGTTGACCTTCTGATCCTCGACCTTCTGATTGGGGTCGGGCATAGGAGGAAGACGGCGCGAAAGACCTGTCTGGCTACCCATGGTTGTAGTCATGAGGAAGTAGCAGAGCAGAAGGAATGCGATATCCGCGGTTGAACTGGTATTTAAACCCGGAGTTTTTTTCTTGGACATGGTGTTATTACTTTGCCTGTTGCTTGTTGCGGATGCCGGCTACGATCTCTCCGACGATGATCGAAAGGATAGTGAGGCCACCCACAAGGTAAGTCAGATTAAGAATAGTGTCTGTCAGCTTAAGGGTTGCCTTAGAGGGCTGCTCGAGCATTCCGAGAGCCTCCGAACCCGGAGAAAGCAGGTAGACTGCCAGGACCACGACAGCGGCGCCACCGATAACGAGAAGAATCTTCCAGAGGAATTTCTTATCGTTCTTCACCCCGATCCATCCGCCGATGCAGATGATGCTGAGGAGGGCGAGGCCGACCATCGCATAAGTCCAGTAGAAGAGCACGTCGACGGCGACGGCGTCGTTCTTCTCAAAGCCATAGATCCAGGCTCCGACGAAGATCACGACGCTGAGCACGAGGAGTGCCAGCAGGACCCACTTGATGATTTTACTGTATTTGTTCATGATCCGAAATTATTTTGCCTTGTATGCAGTAAGAACGTCCACGAGGTCGATGGAGGCCTCTTCCATATCGATGGTGATGCTGTCGATCTTAGCGAGGATGTAGTTGTAGAACACCTGGAGGATCATAGCGACGATAAGACCCGCAACCGTAGTAATAAGAGCGACCTTCATACCGCCAGCAACAACGTTAGGGGAGATATCACCTGCAGCCTGGATA
>CAJOJC010000040.1:0-19630 GCA_905234775.1 uncultured Bacteroidales bacterium
CGTAAGACCCGACATAATCGACCAGTGTCTGGAATTTCAAGATTCCGTCTACAATCAAGACCAGAAAGGCAAACTTTCATCTTTTGCCGATTGGCGCCCTGATATTGGGTTTCTGTCATTACTCAAAGATAATCATTATCCTTTAGAGTCCTAGTTAATTTGTATATTTGCTTGTATTAAGAAACACTTCGACAACGGTGAAGAAACACTTCCTGCTTCTAATAAGCCTGATTATTGTCTCTTGCTGCCAGCATGTAAATAAGGACGCAGGCGATAAGAATCCACTGACCCTGCACTACGACCGCCCGGCAGCTTTCTTTGAAGAAGCGCTTCCGATAGGCAACGGACGCCTGGGGGCCATGATCTACGGAGACCCGGGAGAAGAGCGCATCTCCCTCAACGACATTACCCTGTGGACCGGAGAGCCAGACCGTGGAATGGATCATCCCGACGTCTCCGGCCGGGACTATAAAGGCGCAGTTCAGGCTGTACGGGAAGCGCTCGACGCGGAAGACTACCGCCTGGCGGAAGAACGGCAGAAACGCCTCCAAGGCCATCACAGCGAGATTTACCAGCCGCTAGGGACACTGCGAATCGAGCATGCCGACGAGGGCACGGTCACAGACTACCGCCGCGAACTGAATATCTCCGAAGCGATTGCCAGCGTCAGCTATCTGCGTGACGGCCAGCCCTTTAGTGCCAATTACTTCGCCTCTGCGCCAGACTCCGTCATCGTCATAAGAATGACATACGCGCCCGGCCTGAATGCAGTTGTCCGCTTCGAAAGCCCCCAGCCTGGCCAGACGGCCCAGGACTCGACCACCCTCCGTTACGACGGCTACCTCGCCTACCACGCCTATCCGGGCCACTACCGCAGCGGCTCCCAGCAATTCCTCTACGACCCTCAGCGCGGCATCCATTTCCGAACAATCGTCCATGGCGAAGCGCCCTCTGGCGGCACCATCACCGCCCAAGCAGACGGCCTGCATATCGAAGGCTGCCCGGAACTGATCTTATACGTGCTGAACTCCTCGAGCTTCGCAGGCTTCGACCGTGATCCCGTAAGGGAGGGGCTGCCCTACCGCGAACTAGCGGAGGCAAACCTCGCGCGCATCGAAGACTTCCCGACCATGGTCAAGCGCCATCAAGCCGATTACCGCAGCATGTTCGACCGAGTGTCCCTGGACCTTGGGGCCACGCCCGACAGCGTCCGCTCCCTGCCGACGGACGTGCAGCTGAAGCGCTATTCCGACCTCGGCGAAGCCAATCCGGAGCTGGAGGCGCTATACTGCCAGTACGGGCGCTACCTGCTGATTGCCTCGTCGCGGACAATGGGCGTGCCGGCGAACCTGCAGGGGTTGTGGAACGAGCGGATGGACCCGCCGTGGAGCGCGAATTACACGACCAACATCAACCTCGAGGAGAACTACTGGGCCGCCGAGGTCGGCGCGCTGCCGGAACTTCACGAGGTGCTGCTGGCGTTCGTCCGCAACCTCGCGGTGACGGGACGCGAAACGGCCGCCGGCTTCTATGGGGCCGAAAGGGGCTGGAACCTCGGTTCAAAAAGCGACATCTGGGCCATGACGCAGCCGGTCGGATTGGGCGTGGGCAACCCATGCTGGGCCAACTGGACCATGGGCGGCGCCTGGCTCTCGACCCACATATGGGAGCACTACCTCTTCACCCGCGACAGGGACGCGCTCGAACGCGATTACCCGGTCCTGCGTGGAGCGGCCGAGTTCTGCCTCGACTGGCTGGTAGAGAAGGACGGCAAACTCATCACCTCGCCCGGCACTTCGCCCGAGAACCTGTACGTGGCCCCGGATGGATTCATAGGCGCCACGCTCTATGGAGCCACGGCCGATCTGGCGATGGTGCGGGAGTGCATAGGTGACGCGGTCGCTGCTGCCAGGGAGCTCGGGGTGGACCCCGACTTCGTCGCAGAGGCAGAAGATAAGCTCTCCCGGCTGCGCGGCTACCAGGTCGCGGACGACGGCTCGCTGATGGAATGGTACAGGCGGGACTTCCGCGACTGCGACCCGCGCCACCGCCATCAGTCCCACCTTTTCGGCGTCTATCCCGGACATCAGATTACCGACGGACCGTTTGCTGACGCCGCGCTTAAAACGCTGGAGATCAAGGGCCTCGAAACCACGGGCTGGAGCTGCGGCTGGCGCATCAACCTTTACGCGCGTCTGGGCCACGGCGAGCTGGCGTACCGGATGTACCGCCGGCTGCTGCGTTACGTCTCCCCGGACGGCTACACCGGTCCTGACGCTCGCCGCGGCGGCGGAACCTACCCCAACCTGATGGACGCCCATCCGCCGTTCCAGATCGACGGCAACTTCGGCGGCAGTGCGGGCGTTTTCGAGATGCTGCTCCAGAGTTCGCCCGACGGCACCGTCACTCCCCTGCCCGCTCTCCCTCAAGCATGGTCCAACGGATCGGTC
This sequence comes from uncultured Bacteroidales bacterium, assembly GCA_905234775.1. The sequence goes on from CAJOJC010000040.1 coordinate 2,451, forward strand.
CGCGGACTGCGCACCCGCGGTGGGAAAACCGTAGACTTGGAATGGTCCGACGGAAAAGTAGCCAGTTTGAATAACCGATAATAATTCATAACTTCGCAAAGAATCGCAATAACACTATTATGTCAAAAAGATTATTCCTTGCAATGTTCGCGGCGGTTGCGCTGATCGTCTCTGCCTGCGAAGAGAAAGACGGTCCCTTTAATGGTGACGAAGCAGTAACAAATGCTGATCTTGTCGCCACCTGGGAGGGACAAGATAATGCGTCCTTGGTTTTCAATGCAGACGGGACATTCACTCAAAGCAGATGGGGCGAAAGCATTGACGGAACATGGTCGCTCTCAGACGGAAAGTTGAGTTTCACGACCAAGGGATCAGAGCCCTGGTATGCCGGCGCAGTACTCACCGGCGGCAAGGCCTGGCTTGCGCTGGTCTATGAAAGCGAGGATCCGGAGTATCCGATGCGTTCCTTCGAGAACTATAGGAAAAAGGGCGCTACAGTACAATCAGCGGCCCTCACCGACGGAAGGTGGGACGCTCCCCGCGACGGCTTGAAGCCCGCGAAAAATGACAAGAGTACCTCCTACACCTTCTGTATGATTGTCAAGGGCAAGACCGTTGACCTGTATGTTCCGGCATGGGGCTACCATATCCAGGGAACCTTCACCCTCGAAGACGGCAAAATGCATATCGAGGCCGACGACGACCACATCTGGTCCGGTAATTATATCTTCCGCGACAGCGATGGCGGATCTATTGGCTGGAGCGCATGGGGGCCTCCGGATGATGAGAATAAACCGGCGACCTGGGACGATTCCTATGGCAGCATGAATGCCGAGACCTTCGAACTTCAGGCTCCGTATAGGTATTACACCGTCAATGAGCTTAAGGCGATGGGGCGTAAACCCGTCAAGCCTGAAGACGACTTTGATTTCGACTGCAGAATTTACACCTGGGCCGAAGGCATCCACGACAACTGCCAGGATCTGATGAACTTCGACCTCTGCGTAGCCGGCAACGGCACGGAAGCCTACGGTGGCGCAGTCGGACTCAGCCCCTGGCTGTATAAGCGCTAATTCTGCTTACGTAGAAGACAGCTATTTAAAGCTATAACGAAGGACGAGCTGCACGTCTGTATGACGGACGTTGCAGCCGTCTACTTTATATGCGTCTGCCTGAATGTCGCCCACTCCAAACGCGGCGCGGAGGCCGGCAGAGACCTGATGAAGGTTGAATCCCCAGCCGAACACGAGAGCCCACTGGGTCTTTTTGAAGTGGTCTGTATCATCGGTTGTTGTTTCCGTGGTCTTTTCCATTCCGCCAGCGCTGGCGACGACCTTGGAATAAGTATTCACCTTACCGACCAACAGGCCGAGCTGAGGTCCGGCCTCAACATAAAGCGCATCGCGCAAGAAGTTCAGCTTTGCGAGTACCGGGATATGGACATAAGAGATCGGGAACTCGGTAGTAATGTCTGAAAAGACATGAACCGCAGCCAGTCCGGAGCCCTGTATGTCTACCCTCTTATAGTGATCCTTGATCGATGTACGCTCGAAATTCACTTCGGCTGTCAGATTCAGGGATTTCCAGAGGGGAAGTTCGGCAAAACCGCCAACAGTGAACTGGACTCCTGTATAATTTCCTTCCTGGTTCTTCATTGACTCATCGTCAAAAGTGGTATCCACCGAGCCGATTCCTACGCCGCCGCGGACACCATACTTCAGAGCACTGAAGTCCGGCTGAGCAAAGGCTGACGCCGCAATAAGCAACGTCACGGCCACTAATGAAAGGCGTTTCATATTACTTCCTCGAACTATATTTGAACTCTCCAGAATAACTCCAGCCCGGAGTATAAGAGCCCTTATCGTCTGCGCAGAAGCCGCTGAAGGCTATCATATACATTCCCATTACCTTACCGACGGAAAGGCTGCCGCTTTCAAATTGAAAGTTCACTCCAGGAGCAACTGCATAGTTGTTCTTGTCCATGAAGTTGTGTCCGTTTCCGGCTTTCCAGCAGACATAGACCTTCTTTTCCGTTCCGTTTATGTCGATTGCTTTATTCGGGTCTGCAAAGGCCATCGCATCTTCCAGGACCCAACTCTCCCAAATATGGACTTCGAGATGGGGCAGGAGGAGTCCTTCGTTCCAGGAATTTGCTTTCCCTTCGCAGAGAAGGAAGTAAAGGGTCTGAGCGCTCTTGTACATAAATGCGGAGCCCTCGCCGTGTGAGCCGGTATCAGTGATGGAAATAACGGTGTCGGTCGAGCCTTTCATTGCGGTAGATTCGCTCGAACCGGGTCCGGAACCGCCGTCTTTCTTACATGAAGGGAGAAGCGCCACCATCAGGATGGCGGCCATAATAAAGCGTTTCATATCTTTAGAATTTATATCCCAGACGGAACAGAAGGTTTGATTGGCAGATGTCAGTATCTACAGACATAGGGATAAGACCGCGCTGCCAGCTGATGTCCACGCCGAACTTGCCGTACCAGAAAGTGACACCGGGCACGAGAGTAATATCGCTCATGCGGAAGCCGGTACCGTAGTCTTTAAGTTTAGACTCGCTGGTATATGTTTCACCTCCGACTTTGGCCGTCGCGACAGTCTTTCCGAACATGTCCATGGTAGTTGCTTCACCCACATGGAAATCCAGGGTCTCTTTATCTGAAATGCGGATTCTGTAGATAAGATTAATACCGATCTGAATTGCGTGGTCTACCATCTTACTGTCTACGCCGTCCTTTACGGTCCAGGAGCCTCTGGTACCCATACCTACTTCGTATCCGTAGAACAGGTTTTCATTCTGTCCCAGCGGTTTCTGATAACCGAAGACAATATTGTAGCCAAAACCCCTGTTATCAGCGGCATTATAGTCTTCTCCGGTAATAGAGTGCATATTAAGACCGCCCAACACATAAACTTCCAGATTCTCGTTTGTCTGAGCTTCTGTCTGGGCAAAGGCAAGCAGCGGGATGGCTGCCATAAAAAGCGTTATAAACAGTTTTTTCATGATATCATGTTTGTTGTTCACACAAAGTTAACGAGCATTAAAAAAAGCGTTGTGGTGAAATCCACCACAACGCCTAGAATACTTATTTAACTCTAACTACTTGTTGACCGTAACAGTGAGGAGGTGTCCCCAGCCGCTGCCGTCGCCTTCTTCTGCGGAAGAGTTAGGCATATTGGAGAGCTCGCCCCAGTCGGGATCATAGAAGCGGATACCGGTCTCGAAGGTATCGCCCATAGGTTTGGGATCATCGCTGGCCGCAACTGCGCCGTTGAAGACGTCGCGGATCATGCAGATCTCATACTCGCAGCCTGCGCCCTTTCCGCTTACGAGGTTGTGTCCGGGCTCAAGAAGCGCCTTCCAGCTGCTGAATCTCTGATGGAGAGTTCCGTCGAAATCGGTGAATGCGCCCTCTGCTACCAGAGAGCCTTCGATGATGAAGTCATAGGCCTCAAGGAAGTAGTTTGCGTAGCCGGAGGTGAATTCGGCGTCGGTATTGATGCAAAGGCGGATAGGGAGAGCTTTCGCTCCATCAATAAGAGCTTTAAGTGATTCCTCATCATACTTGATGTAATAGTAGACGAACGTCTCATCTGCATAGACGCGGATCTGCTCTACTGCCGGCCAGGGAGATCCGGGAGTGTTGGTAGCAGAGACAAAAGTGCCGGGTTTGAGAGCGGCCCAGTCTGCGAATTCGCCGTCGATGGTGATGGCTTCAGAGACTTCCTCCTCCTCTTCTTCCTCTTCTTCAGGGTTGTTTGCGGGGTCGCAACACACCGCAGCAGCGAGCGTGGCGAAAATCGCCATCAAAGTAAAAAGCTTTTTCATGTTAAAAATTGTTATTGGTTTGCAAATATAGTCTTTTCTAACTTATAAACAGCAACTCCCGGTATTTAGGCAGCGGCCAGATGTCGTTGTCGACCAGTTCTTCGAGTTTATCAATGGGCTCCCTGATGGCCGAGAGGCTTTCCGCAATCTCATAATAGGCCCTGGCCTTCTGGTATTCATCTTCTATAGTGTCCGCCTTGGCGCAGGCATCCAAGAGTTTTTCAGCCATCTCCCTGACCTGGCCCACCCACAGCGAAATCTGCTCCGTAGCGTTCAACGCCACTGCCGCTTTTTCCTTGTAGGAATCAGGGTAAACCTCCTTCATCATAGACACATTCTTCAGCAGAACATTCTGATAAGTAAGGGCGGCGGGGATGATATGATTGGTCGCCATCCTTCCAAGAACGCGCGCCTCGATCTGGATTTTCTTGGAGTAGATGTCCCACTTCACCTCGTTGCGGGCCTCCAGTTCCTTAAGAGTATAGATACCTTCCGAAGTAAAGAGTTCGACAGACGAAGGCGAACAGAAGGCCTTTATCATCTCCGGGACGCGGGTTTCAGTATCCAAACCACGGCGGGCAGCCTCCTTCTTCCATTCGTCAGTATAGCCGTTTCCATCGAAGCAGATCACATCGAGCACCGAACGGATGATGGGTTTGAGGGTATCCATTACCGCAACCTCCAGAGACTTTCCGGCGGCGAGTTCGACGTCCAGGTCTTTCTTGAACTTGCGCAGCTGCTCGGCTACAGCGGCATTGAGCACGGTCATGGCGCCGGCGCAGTTGGCCGACGAGCCTACGGCGCGGAACTCGAAGCGGTTGCCGGTAAAGGCAAAGGGAGAGGTACGGTTGCGGTCCGTATTGTCGAGGAAGATTTCCGGGATCTCGACGATTCCAACCGAAGTCCCTTTCTTTCCCGCGATTTCGATCGGCGTGCCGGAGGGCAGCTCGACCAGCTTTCGCAGGACCTCGGTCATGGTGCGGCCAAGGAATGCAGAGACGATCGACGGCGGAGCCTCGTTCCCGCCCAGACGGTGGGAGTTGGTGGCGCTGGCGATGCTGGCTTTGAGCAGGGCGTTATGGCGCTGGACTGCGGCCAGAGTATTCACGAAGAAAGTAAGGAACAGCAGGTTCCCCTTCGGATCTTTTCCGGGAGCGAGGAGCTGGATTCCAGTGTCGGTTCCCAGCGACCAGTTGTTATGCTTTCCCGAGCCGTTGATGCCGGCGAAGGGCTTTTCATGGAGCAGTACCACGAAACCGTGTCTACGGGCGACGCTGTCCATAATGTTCAGAATCATCTGGTTCTGGTCGTTGGCGAGGTTGCAATCACCGTAGATAGGGGCCATCTCGAACTGGTTGGGAGCCACCTCGTTATGGCTGGTTTTCAGAGGGATACCCAGGCGATAGGCCTCGATTTCGAGTTCGCGCATGAAAGCGGCCACTCGGGACGGAATCACGGCAAAATAGTGGTCGTCCAGTTGCTGGCTCTTGGAGGAAGCATGGCCCATGAGAGTACGGCCGGTAAGGATGAGGTCCGGGCGTGCGGCATACAAGTCTTCGTCTACGAGGAAATATTCCTGCTCCCAGCCAAGGTATGAATGAACCTTATTCACGGACGGGTCGAAGAGACGGCACAGCGGAACCGCTGCGTCTGAAACGGCCTTAAGCGCCTTGATCAGCGGGGCTTTATAATCAAGCGCCTCGCCCGTGTAGGATATAAAAACCGTAGGGATACAGAGAGTGTCACCCTGGATAAAAACCGGGGATGTAGGGTCCCATGCGGTATATCCGCGGGCCTCGAAGGTAGCGCGGAGGCCGCCGCTCGGGAAAGAAGAAGCGTCTGGCTCCTGCTGAATCAGCGAACGGCCGGTGAAGGATTCTATCATCCCGCCCTTGCCGTCGTACTCCATCATCGAGTCGTGTTTTTCCGCAGTAGACTCGTTCAGCGGCTGGAACCAGTGTGTAATATGGGAAACTCCGTGCTCCAGCGCCCATTGCTTCATACCTTCTGCCACCTTATCTGCGATCGAGAGGCTGAGGGGCTGACCGTTGTCGATACATGCAGTAAGAGCTTCGAATACCCGGGGATCCAGGTATCGCTGCATCTTCTCGCGGTTAAACACTAGTTCACCAAAATAGGCTGATGGCCTTTCGGAGGGCATCTCCACCTCCAGCGCTTTCTTTTTGAAAGCGTCATGGACAACGTCAAATCTGAGCATGATTTAGAATCCTACCCTCAAAATTACGGAAAAAATTGAAAGTAATTGATACCTTTGTTAGAAGATGCGAAGGTTGGCAGTCATAATTTCGATTTTGATCGGACTCGGTATAGAGGCCTGGTCGGAGCCCCGCATCACTAACTTCAATTCCTCAGACGGACTCCCGTCAAATACGGTATACGCCATTGTTCAGGATGGCGAAGGCCTGCTGTGGATAGGAACACGAGGCGGACTTTGCCGTTTCGACGGAACCCGCTTCGAGTCCTGGAGGGAATACGGAAGAGTCAACGCCTTGTCAGTCGACAAAGAAAACAGGATTTGGATCGGGACGGCCGAGGGGCTGGCGGTAAGATGCCCGGTCGGAGCCGGGCATGACAAGCAAGGGACCGGGCATGACAAGCAAGGGACCGGGCATGACAAGCAAGGGACCACATTCAAGTCGGCAACGTCCGCGCCCTCCACACGGATTCAGACGGAACTGTTTGGGCCACGGTCGGGGATACCCTTCTTTTAAAACTCAGTTGGAACGAAGGTATCAAAATCGAAAACCACTGTTTCTACAACAAGCGTGATTCCGAGGGAGATTATCCCTACTATCAGATATATGAAGCATCGGACGGTAAGCTCTGGATGGGCGGCAGAATAGTGCGCACTCAGTATCTGGAGGACAGACAGAACCCCCGGACCATCACCCTCTACGGCAGCTCAGGCTTCTGTACAGGCAGTTATGCGGAGGCAGAAGGAAAGCTCTACGCCTTCGATGATCACACTTCCCTGCTTTATACTATTGACGACGGGATCGCCGCGGCCCACGGTCGCCTCCCGATAGCCCATGCGAGACTCCTCACCGCCCACGACGGCCATATGTGGGCCGCGGGCTCATACGGGCTGGGCATCGTAGACCTTGAAAAGCCGGAAAACACTCAAGTTTACAAGACTGCCTCCCAGGAGTTGTTCTGCATCTTCGAAGACCGGCATGGGAATATCTGGGTCGGCGGAGACAGCGGCCTTTCGGTCGTGAGCCCATCGCTTAATCTGGTGCGCCGGATTTCAGACGGAAACGTCACCGCGCTGATGCAGGACAGCCATGGTAAGATGTGGATAGGGACTGCGGAAGAACGGGTCTCGAGCTTGTACGAAGATAGCGAGGGAACGGTGTACGTTGGCCTATGGAACAATACAGGATTCGAGGTGTGGAAAAATGGCCGCATGCACAAAGAGCGCCTGAGCGGGCCGCCCCCCAGACTTCAGAGAGAAGCGGCGGTCGAGAGCCTCGACGGGGCCAACTGGATCTCCGATTTCCTCGAAGACTCCCGCGGCCGGTTCTGGGTAGTGACATGGGAAGGCGTAGGTCTGAACGAATGGGACCGGAAGGCCGGAAAAGCCCTGCCGCCCAGGTGGCTCAGTCCCTTCCGCTACCCCTCGCCTCTGGTGGATTCGAACATCTACGTAAGCTCGCGTCTGGGCAGCGCTCTGATCGAAGACTCGCAGGGAAACCTGGTCTACGGAACCACCCAGGCCGGGCTCAACATAATCGACGCCAAGACCGGTCTGGTCACTAAATACTACCGCGCGAACTCGTCTATCCCCGATGACTACGTAACCGACCTCTGCCTCGGCCAGGACGGGACCGTGTGGGCTGCTACCCGTAGCGGCCTCTGGAGCCCGTCGGGCACTCATCTTCTGGACGGGCTACTGGTCCAATCGGTCATCACCGACCGGAAAGGCCGCCTGTGGGCCGGAACCGAGGAAGGACTGTATTTCGTGGACACTGACGGGAGTATAGGAGTCGCGCGAAAGGGACTCGGCTTCCCTTCCGATATCTACGCCGAACGCGCGGCCTGCGCCCTGGCAGACGGATCGCTGGCTTTCGGTGGCCCCGAGGGGGCCGCGGTCTTCAACCCGGACAGTCTGCTGGCCCTGCAGGCCGCGGGCAATCTGCTGCTCGAGCCACTGGCCGGCCATCGCTACCGCCTCAACGGCGGCGAATGGGTCGAAGGGCGTTTCACAGGCCTGCCCGAGAACGTGAAGCCGGGCCGCTACAGCCTGGAGGAGCAAAGCTCGGACATCTTCGGGCGTTGGGACAGGGGTGCGAGTTCGGTCAGGGTCATTCGAATCCCGCAGCCGCTATGGCTCCGCTGGCCCTTCCTGCTGGCGTACCTGCTCGTGCTCGCCGCCCTCGTTTGGATCGTCATCCGGCTCCGCGAGCGCAGGCTGCTCGTCAAACAGCTGGACACCCGCAACCGCTTCTTCTCGATCATATCCCACGACCTTCGAAACCCCGTGTCCGGAAACAGCATGCTCGCCCATCAAATGCTGGATCAGGTAGAGACGCTCGAGCCCGCGCAAATTAAGGAGGGGCTGGAGGCGCTGGCAGCCTCGGCCGACAAGGCTTCTTCGCTGCTCGAGAACCTTCTGCTGTGGTCCCTGAGCCAGAAAGGGATGCTAGAGCCCGTCCTGAGAGACGAGGACATGGCCGACCTGGCCGCGGAGGCTGTCTATAGCGTCCGGAAAAACGAGATAATCGAGCTCGACATACCCGCCGGTCTGCGGGTCCAAACCGACCGAAATATGCTCCTGACCTGTCTTAGAAACCTGCTGGACAATGCGGTCAAGGCGAGTCCGGAAGGGGGCAAGGTCGTTCTGAGCGCGGAAGGACGCCGGATAACGATTACCGATCAGGGCCCTGGAATGAAGGAGGGCGCCGCAGGATGGGGCCACGGCCTTGGACTCGTCATCACCCGCGAATTGCTCGAGAAAATGGGGGCTAAGATGACGGCCCTGAACCGCCCGGAAGGAGGACTTGAAATAACGATAACCTTATGATAAACGTTCTGTTAATAGAAGATTCCGCAGTGTTAGTGATGGGGCTGAAGCTTGCCCTGTCCGCGGAAGATGCAATTGCCAATATTAATTCAGTGTCGACCCCCGGCTCTGCAGTAGCCTTCCTCAACGCCCATCCCGAGACGGATGTCGCAGTAGTGGATATCACCCTCGAATCAGAAACCGACGGGCTGACTCTTTTGGGTATAATCAGGGAGGCCTTCCCTGCAGTTCGCACCTTAGTTTTCTCCCATTATAAGAAGCCGGCTTATATCCTGAGGGCCATCGCCTCCGGCGCCGGGGCCTATCTGGCGAAAGACTCCAACCCTCAGTCGGTAGTAAAGGCGATTATCGATGTAGCCGCCGGTAAGAGCCTCTTTTTCGGAGAGACCATTGATTCAGAAAAGATCGCCAATCTTTTTGGCGGGAAAGAAAACCTGGAGAAGCGCAAGCCGCAGGGCCTGACGGAGCGCGAACTGGAAGTATTGCAGCTCACTACCTCAGGCTACAGCAATCCCCAGATAGCGGCTGCGATGGAAATTGCCCTCAACACGGTCGATAGTTACAAAGAGCGCATCAAGGGCAAATTCGGATTGGACAGCATTGTTGAATGTGTCGCCCACGCTGTCGCCGATGGGCTTGTAGACGTCTAACCTACTGCTCCTTCGGGTGGAGTTTGCGGTAGATCTTAACTCCGTTCAGCAACGCTGAAATATCGGCGCGCGAGATAAATGTTGCACGAATCCAATCTCCGCGGGTGACGCTGAACTCCAGCTGACGGGAAATAATCAGACGACGGGCGGTGACGGTAACGGGCTCAAGTTCCTCTTCGTTCGGGAAACCGAAGCACAGACATCCCTGAGTCTCCATGACAGCACCTCTGGGGGCCTTGACATGGGCCTTCAGCTCTTCGAGACGAGCCTGAGCGCCTTCGAGGGTTTCTCCGAGGGGAATGTAGAGGATGTAGACGGGATCGAAATTAACCTGAACGATGTCTGTACCTACTCCGAGGTGGCCGGCCTGCAGATAATACTGCTTCTTCTCAGGCATGTAGAAGACCTGGAGTTCTTCTCCGTCTTCGTGTTCGACAGTAGCGATTTCATAGAAAGGCTGAAGCAGTTTGCTTGCTACAGACTCCTGGGCCTTTGCGATGAAAGGCATTGCGGCGAAAGCGAAGGCCGCGATGGTTAAAACTAACTTTTTCATATCTATTTGTATTTAGAGATTGTCGTTATATCTACCGCGATGCCTCCGTAGAGAGCATGGGCGGTTCCGATAAGATTGATGCTGAACCACTTGCAGGGCTGAATAGACAGGCCGCCGCCGTAATTGAGATAATGTTTTCGGCTGCCAGGCGTCACCTTGTAGGGATGGTAGACATCGAGGGACTCGTCGCTCCAGTCATAGATGGTCTTGGAGGCATCGGTGATTCCGTCGTTTGTCTGGGCATATCCTATGACAGGCATTATTCGAAGCCACTTAAAGATAGGAATCTGGTAGCCGGCATTGATACACCAGGCTACAGTGTCGTTCCACTTGGTGTCGCTGGTACGGCTATATCTATGCTGCGCCTCCGAAGTAAGGAAGTCGAGATAAAAGCCATCCACCAGAAGATTGGCGCCCAGGGCGAAATCCGCATAATTGGAGAATGATCCGGCCTGTCCGGCATTGATTCCGAACTCCAGACGTTTGAGATTCATACTGAAGTCAAACAGTTTCCATTCCTTACCAACTTCAGCTTTTGCGCCCGTCTGGGCATTTGCGCCGAGCGCGAGGCCCAGCAGCGAAACAATCAGTATTATCTTTTTCATAAAATAGGTGTCAGGGCAGCCCTGAATTCGGGCATGGGACGTTTGGTATCGCGTTCAATAATAAGAGTCTTGAGTCCGGCATAAGGGCTTACGAGCTCAGTAGCCTCTTTCACCGGGACATCCGCTCCGAAATACGCAGGAACGAAGTTCTCCCAGAACTTTATCGCAAGGGACTTGGGCATATGGAAGGTCTCGCTGATGAAGGCCTCGTCGCTGAGGCAGCAGCACACATATACCATTGCCACGTCGAAGAGATGGTTGCCCCAACAGAAATCGCCCAGGTCGATGAAGTAGCGATGATCGCCCACGAAGATAGCGTTGCTGTACTGAAGGTCTCCGTGGATAGCGGTATCCTCATCGGGAGTATCGGCGATAAATTTTGCAAGTTTGTCCTTCTCGGCGGGCGTAAAGAACGGGTTCTCTGCAAGCAGCCTGTAATAACGGTCCTTGACGTTCTCGAACTGGGTAGTGTCTATGCGCGTAGCATGGAGTTGACGACACATAGCGGCGAACTCTGCGGCGAACTGACCTACCTTTTCTGGCTCGTCACCCGTCGCTCTGGAGTAAGACTTCTTGCCGAGGATGCGCTTGAAGCGGATTCCGTATCGACCGTCTTCGGTAACTACATACTCTCCCGGTTCAGGGGTAGGGATGCCGATTTCGTAGACCTTGCGAGCGAGCTTCATCTCATCCAGCGGCTGCTGGATCTTTCCGGGGAAATAGAGTTTCAGCATCACCGACGGATCGGAGATGTGGTCATAACTCTCGCCGTTGGCTCCGCCGCCGGAAAGGACATAGTCTTTAAGTGATATCTTAATCGGTTCCATATTATCTGATCTCGAACAGGTTAAGAAAACCGGTCATCATGAAGACATTGCGGATGTCCGGGGAGATGTTGCTGACCACTATCTTTCCTCCCTTTTCCGCGGAAGCTTTCCTGAGGCCAAGGAAGAGTCTGAGACCCGAGCTGGAGATGTACTCAAGATCCTTGCAGTCAAGGATTACTGTTCCGGATGTAGCCTCCTTGAGATCCTCAATCTGAGGGGCTATTTCGATCGATGCGGGTGTATCAAGACGACCTACAAGACCGACTACGGTCTCCTGTCCGTTTTTATTGATAATAACTTCCATATTATAGATTTTTAATCATTGTCAGAATGTTTTTACCGTCTTTGCGCAGATAACTGACGCTGTCCATTATGTTGCGTACGAGATGGATTCCGAGGCCTCCGATGCGGCGATGTTCGACATCGGCATTTATGTCTACCTCAGGCGCGGCAGTAGGATCGAATTCCTTACCTTCATCTGTCAGAATAAAGGTCAGACGGCGAGGAGTATTCTTGAACTCGAGTTCCACCGGACCCTCAACACCCTCGGGGTATGCGTAGTCTATGACGTTTGCTACCGCCTCCTCGAGAGCCAGGTTGATAGCCGATGCAGTACCGGGGTCGATGCCAGTCTCGCTTGCGACATGGGCCATAAAGCCTTCGAGGCGGGATATCTCCGAGATGGCGTTGTTCAGGTGGAGGATATGTCCGTTTGCTCCGCCAAGGAAGTGGATGAAGAGCATGGTAAGGTCGTCACTCTGGGGAGCATCGCCCACGAAGGACTTCACGGCGGAGACTACCGCATCGAGATGGGCTTGGGCGCCGCGTCTTGTGTGGAGCACCTCATCCATCCGCTTCATTCCGAACTGTTCGTGGGCAGCATTCTCAGCCTCGTTCAGTCCGTCTGTATACAGGAACAGGGCGTCGTCGTAGAGAAGATCGGTCTCCTGCTCTACGAACTCCATCCCGGGGATGATTCCGAGCGCCACGTTGGGCATCACATCGAGCTCACGTATACTGTCGGTAAGAATGAGCGGAGGGTTATGTCCGGCATTACAGTAGCAGAGATGACCTGTCTTTAGGTCGAGGATGCCGACAAAGAATGTGACGAACATGTTGCTGTCGTTCATATCCGACATCGAGTCGTTTATCGAGCGGACTATCTTCGCTGCATTGTTTTCGTGGCCGGAGACTGTCCTGAACATGCTGCGGGTAACCGCCATCACGAGAGATGCAGGAACGCCTTTTCCGCTGACGTCTCCTATACAGAAGAACAGTTTCTCGTCGCGGATGTAGAAGTCGAAAAGGTCTCCTCCCACCTCTTTTGCCGGCACCAGACAGGCCGACATATCCAGATCGGTACGCTCCGGGAATGGCGGGAAGATATGAGGTATCATCGACTGCTGGATGTTGCGGCCGATCATGAGCTCATGTTCCATCATGCCCTTTTTCTCGTTGAGTTCGCGGTAGCTCTTCTCCTTTTCGGCAACAGCGCGAAGGATGAACAACAGCAACAGAAGGCCAAGGATTGTAAGGAGGCAGACCATCAAGCCCATTCGCTTCAGGTTCCTGTAGATTTCTTCGTCGGGGATGACGATGGACATCGACCATCCGGTCCTCGCTACAGGGGCGAAGAATACCTGACTTACTTTTCCGCCGGCCTTTATAGGGATATTGCCGGAACGGCCAGAAAGCATCGAACGGCTAAGACTGTCAAACGAGTCCTTATCTTCAGCCTGATCGGTGAAATCATTGATGGAAGCCCGCATAGACAGAGTCTCGATAGGGCTTACCATTACCTGACCCGCACGGCTGAGAACGATTCCGTACGAATGGGGGTAGACCTGAGCGTCTGTAATCATCTCAGTCAGCCACTCGAGAGAGATATCTGCGGTAACTACAGCCGCTACCGTGCCGGAAGCGTCGGTGATAGGCAGCGAGTAAGTTGTCATCAGCATATTTCCGCCGCCTTCGTCGAAATAAGGCTCGGACCAATATCCTGCTCCCAGCTCAATAGGTTTAGTGAACCATTCATGAGAAGGATAGTTGTATTCTTCTGTTGCCAGCGAGGCGAACGATATCTTGTCTCCGTCCCTGAAGGCATAAGGAGAAAAAGGTGCACGTCCTTTGTAGCCAGGCACCAGAGCAACAGTAGATCCTACTACTACAGGATTGTCTTCCACTATCCTGCGGGCTACTACATGAAGGCTGTCCGGTACCTCCAGACACCACCTCGCGATCCAGACGCTGTTGCGAACGGCCGCTTCTGCCTGATCTACTACGCCCATAATCCTGATGCGGTTAGTCTCAAGCTGGGTTTCCGCACGCTTCTTCGCTTCCTCGCGCAGGACTTTCTGGGAGTATAAGTACTGGACTACATTAGTAGCTTCCAGGGCGAGCGCAGCTGCGAATACTATCATCAGGCCGCCCGACACTCTTTTTAGTTTATCCCCTAATGTCGACATTATTTTGCTCCGAATACCTGGTTAATAAGACTTTCAAATTCCTTGAACGCGAAGGTGTCTTCGAGTTCGCGGAGGGAATCGGCAAGGCCGCGGTAGTGCCATTCATGGTCCTTCGGGTCCTTGGCGTGGAAGATGTTCCAGAGTTCGTCGCCCTTCACGGCATAGTCGCGGGCGATGGCCCTCATGTTCGAGAGTTTGTCGCCAAGGGCGACGATCTTCGCGTCGTGGGAGGCTCGGGCGAGGCGCTCAATCGCCACGCGTTTGCGGGAGTGCCAGCTGTCTTCTTCGGAGACACCGGCTTCGAAGGTGTCGCTCTCGTCCGCCACCAGCGCGGCGATTCTTTCGCCGAATTCCGCGCGGATCTGGTCCACGGTGACTTCTGTATCCTCGACTGTGTCGTGGAGCGCGGCAGCGGACAGCAGTTCCTGGTCGGCCGTCATTGTCGCGACTATTTCGACCGCTTCGAGCGGATGGACTATGTAGGGATAACCCTTTCCGCGGCGTTCGGTTCCGGCGTGGGCTTTGACCGCGAAAATGATGGCGCGGTCCAGCAGTTCGGTGTTGAGGGGTTTGTTCGCCATGGTCTATTTGTTCATGAAAGGCAGGTCCTTCGTTTGTTCGAGCAGATACTCGGCCATGAATGCGTTGCTCTCGGACGGGCCGTTGAGGGCGTCCAGCATCGATTTGAGGCCGCCGCTGCCCCAGCCCTTCTTAAGGATGAAGGCGGTGCAGAGGTTCTGCGGGGCGACGGAAGAGGAGATGATATCAAGGTCAGTGATTCCCATCTGGAAGCAGGCTATCTGGTATGCGGCATCAGAATACTCCTTGATGAGATTGGCGATATCGCCCAGGGTCTTGAAGCCCATTGCCTTGAAAAGGCCGAGGAACGGGCTGAGGTCGACTTCCTGAATCTCCGCCTGATTGATGGAGGCAATCCTGCGGGTCAGCGAGCCGAACGGGCGTATCTTCATATAGCTGTTGAACGAATCGCCGTCCAGCTGGACCTCTGAAAGGTTACCGGATGCGACCAGTTTCTGGACATTGCGGCGGTAGTCGGAAATCTCCTGGCGGATGCGGCTGAATTCGTCGTCGACCAGCTCGAGCATTCCCGCAAGACGGCTCATGTTGCGCTTGTAGATCAGCGGAATCTCTACTCCGCTCTTGTATCCGGTGTCGTGGTTCATGTTGGCCCAGGCATGCTGGAGGACCGTACGCATCTGGACTTCGAAGCGGATTTTGTTGATCTCCGGATGTTCGGGGTCATTGTAAGAAGATTCGGGAACCCTGCAGATATAGTGAAGGGAAAGGTAACCGAAACTGTCTATTTCGTGGATCTTACGCTTGTCTATACTGTTCTCCCAGTCTATCTCGAAAAGACGCTCTACTATCGAGGCGACCTTATCTACATCATCGATATAGAATGTGATGACCCTGAGGCCAACCAAATCCGTTATATCGAAAATGTCCTTGTATTTGTCGCCTTTGAGCAGAAGTTTCCCGGCGAGGGATTTCTCGGCTTTGACGCGATGTTCTACCGCGGCTACTATGATGCCGGCTTCGTCGAAAAACTCCTTGAGCTTTTCCGGAATGACATCCGCCATCTTTTCGTAGACTGGCAGAAGTTTGCGGTACTGTTCGAGCAGTTCCTGGGTGTGTGGGGCAAGGTTCTGATTCATTAGTAGGTAATAGTCACTACGGTTTCCAGTTTGTTGTTGACTGTCTGAAGGATATGGGAAATACGGCCTTCAAGATCGGTCTCATAGCTGATGCCGACCGCATCGATCGACACGTCTTCGACCCAAGGATCGCTGGTCACTCGGGTGAAGGACGAGACGAGTTCTGCAGGCCTGGGTCCGGCCAGTCCCTGCCAGAAATAAGGAGTGATTCCCAGCAGATATGCCACGGGGTCAGGTCCTGCGAAGGGGTTGGGGGTCTCAGTATATTCTATATCCTTTATTTCTTCGAAAACAGACGGATCCGAACCCTCGTACTTTTCGAGAAGTCCATTCTCGTCCCAGCTCAGTTTGTTGATCTCCGTTCCATCTGAAGTCAGATCCGAGAACATTGCGCTGACAAGGCGTCCTTCGGAGTAGGCGCCCACCCAGTTCTGTCCGAGGAATACCAATCCTGTTTCGGAGTTTTCCTTGGTCTGCTCAGGAAGGATGTAAGATGTGATGTGGGAGTAATCATCCTGGAAGGTGATATCTCCGGCTCTTTTCCAGTTTCCTATGCTGTATTCGCTGCTTGCTTTAAGCTCCTTAGACGAGTAAGAACATCTCCACGATGAGCTTCTTTTTTGTCCGGCGTTATCTGTTGTGAATTCGATATGAGTAGGTCTTCCTTTAGAGTCGTAACGGAATGACCAGGATTCCGAGTACTCGGCGCGCGCCGGATATTCTATCTCCATGGATTTAATCCTTAGGAGCGTCTTATCGGTCTTGCATCCTGCAAACAGGAAGCAAACCGCAAACAAAAGCAACGTGTGGTTAAGTCTCATGTTATTGAATAACGGATAGGTTAAACGTACAAATTTAATTTTTTCTCTCGCAAATCGCAAACTGCTCAACAATGGTTGTATATTGATAGTTTTTTGTTATATTCGCGTACATTTTAACCGCGTAGAATGACAAGAAAACTACTCCCTGTCATTATTTTGCTGATAGTAGGTGCATTGGCTTCCTGTGAGGTCAATGGACCTCGCCGTGGCCATGTTTCGGCGTATTCTCCCGACCGAAACGCCAAAATCGAGTTTTCCCTTACAGATAAAGGCGAGCCCCAGTGGGCGCTCACCTACAAAGGCAAGCCGGTGATCGAGCCTTCGAAGCTCGGCTTCGTCCTCGCCAGGACTTCCCGCGCCTCCAAGTTCGACGACGAGACCGACCTCAAGGACGGTTTCAGGATCGCAGACACCAAAGTCACCAAACACGACGAAACCTGGGAGCCTGTCTGGGGCGAGACCAAGACCATCCGCAACCACTACACCGAGCTTGCAGTCACGCTCATTCAGAAGCACCCTCAGCGCAAGGGCCCAGAGCCGCAGACCGTCCACGATCCCGACCAGACCCCCAACCCCGGCCTTGCCGAAAGCCGCACGATGGTGCTCAGGTTCCGCATCTATGACTATGGCGCCGGCCTACGCTACGAATTCCCCGAACAGAAGGACCTTGAATATTTCGTCATCGAGGAAGAACTCACCCAGTTCCG
>CAJOJC010000040.1:19641-20614 GCA_905234775.1 uncultured Bacteroidales bacterium
TATGTCACCCAGAAGACCCGCCTGAGCGAAGTCCGCGCACGTATGCCTGAGGCTAAGCAGACCTACTGGACCAACAAAACCTTCTCCGATACCGGCCTGCAGACCCCTCTTCAGCTCAAGACCGACGACGGCCTCTACATCAACATCCACGAAGCCGCCTGCGTCGACTATTCCACGATGAGTCTCGAGCTCGACGACTCAACTTTTACCCTTAGCGCCTGGCTCACCCCCGATGCCGAAGGCTTCAAGGGCGACCTCCATGCCCCTTGCCACACCCCCTGGCGCACCGTGCTCGTCAGCGACGACGCCCGCCGGATGCTCAGCGAGAAGCTTATCCTCAATCTCAACGAGCCTTGTGCGCTTGACGATGTCAGCTGGATCCATCCTATTAAATATGTCGGCATCTGGTGGGAGATGATTACCAACGCCAAGACCTGGGAGTATGGTCCCAAACACGGCGCCACTACCGACAATGTCAGGAAATACATAGACTTCGCTGCCGCCAACAATATCGACCAGGTCCTCGTCGAAGGCTGGAACGTAGGCTGGCACCACTGGGAAGACAACTCCCTCGAGCAGGTCTACAGCTTCACCACCCCCTATCCCGACTTCGATATCGACTACCTGAGCGACTATGCCCGCTCCAAAGGCGTCCGGCTGCTCATGCACAATGAGACCGCATCGGCGGTGGAGGACTACGAGCGCCAGCTTCCCGCAGCCCTCGACTACATGAACCGCTACGGCTACGACGCCGTCAAGACCGGATACTGCGGCGACATCCGCCCCCGCGGCGAGCACCACTACGGCCAGTATATGAACCGCCACTACGTTCACGTGGTCAAGGAGGCGGCGGCGCACCACATTATGGTCAACGCCCACGAAGCCAGCCGTCCTACCGGTCTTATCCGCACCTACCCCAACTTCGTGGCGCAGGAGAGTGCCCGCGGCGGCGAGTATGAGGCCTTCCCGGCCA
>CAJOJC010000041.1:0-3467 GCA_905234775.1 uncultured Bacteroidales bacterium
ATCGGTCTTGGTGCCGTTCTCCTGAGGACGGACGTAAGGGTAGTACTGCTCCGAAACTGTCTGGTCATAGAGACCGAGCGCGGCATAGCCCTGGCGGTCGATGTAGTTCTCGATAGGGCCGCGGCCGTAGTAGGAGATGTTCTCGAAGGAGGCCGGCATGGGGATCTGGAGACCGAATCGGAAGAGATTGGGCAGGGTCTCGGGAGCGTCCATACTGAGGGTAATCTGGATCGAGCCGGATGCATTGATCCTGTATACGATAGAGAGCCCGAAGCGATCGGAAACGGCATAATCGGCCTTGACCTTGACTATTCCGCCTTCCATAGCGGGCGATATGGATTCGAGTTCGTATTCGGGATTCTTCCAGAAGGCCAGCTTCTGCTGGAGACTGGCGCCGTAGTCGTTGTCTGTAGGCGCCCGCCAGAAGTTCGGGCGGATAGTTGCGCCCTCGGCGAGAAGGCTTCTGCCTGCTATTTCGTAGGTATTGATGAATCCGTCTTCACCGAAAACGACCTTGAAGTCCTCTCCGGAGACTATTATGCTCTTCGCATTGAGAACGCTTATGCGTCCCTTGACCGGAGCCAGCTCTTCGTAAGGCAATACGGCGGGAGTCAGGCTGATCTGCTGTCTTGCGACAATATAGCCGGCAGGTACGAGGGGCTCGCCATCCTTGAGGATGTACCTCAGGTTGAGAAGCCATTCGGCGTCGTCAGTAACCTCTCCATAGGGAAGATCATATTCCGCGGAAGACTGAGGACCTACGCATAAGGTATCGATGGCGCCTCCGCGCACGAACTCGCCGTCTTTAAGTACTTCCCACCTTAGGGCTACATTATCAAGACCGGTGAAGAATTTCTCGTTGCTGATGACAACCTTGCCGGAATCTGCGAGTTCTGTCCAGATGTTCTGCATCCAGTACGCGGCCTCATGCATGTGGGGATTGGGCTCGCGGTCCGGATTGAGAAGACCGTTGCAGTTGAAGTTGTTGTCCGAAGGATCGTAGGCATTGTAATCTCCGCCATAGGAATAGACGGGAACGCCGTCCAGACCGGTGTCGTGGAGGCCCTGGTCTACGAAGTCCCAGATGAAACCGCCCTGGAATTTTGGATACTTGCGGATAAGGTCCCAGTATTCCTTGAAGCCACCCATCGAGTTACCCATCGCATGGGCATACTCGCAGAGGATAAGGGGTTTGACCTGGGTGGAGTCCAGACAGTACTTTTCGCATCCATCGTAATCCTTGTACATGGTGGAGGTAATGTCTGCGAGACCGCCGTAGTATCCGGCCATTTCGTAATGCACAAGGCGGCTGGGATCTTCCTTCTTAATCCGGTAGTAATTCTGTTCGAAGATAATTCCGTAGCCGGATTCGTTGCCCATCGACCAGAAGATTACGGAAGGGTGATTGAAGTTCGCCCTGATGTTGCGGTAGTTGCGCTGCCAGAGGGTGAGTTCGTAGTCTCTGTTGTTAGCGATGGTTCCCTCGGAATAGCCCAGTCCGTGGCCTTCGAAATTGGCCTCGGCAATCAGGTAGATACCGTATTTGTCGCAGAGCTCGTAGAAATAACCGTCGTTGGGGTAGTGGGAGGTACGTACTGCGTTGATGTTGTTCTGCTTCATCAGCATCACATCCTGGAGCATGCGCTCGCGGCTGACCACATAACCTCCGTCGGGGTCGAGTTCGTGTCTGTTGACGCCTTTGAAGAAAACCGGCTGGCCGTTGATGAGAACCTGGGAGTCTGCCAATTCAATCTTCCTGAAGCCGACATTCAATCTGACTACTTCCGCGACATCCTTTCCTTCGAAATGGGTAATCTTAAGCTGATAAAGGTTAGGAGTCTCGGCTGTCCATTTGAGGGGTTCGGCTACCCTCAGGGTGTGTTCGATTATATCGTCGCGCAGGGTCGCTCCGCAGACGGGCTCTCCCGAAGGATCGTACAGGTCAAGACTGACCTTGGCCGATCTGTTGAGGATAACCTTGACACTGAGCGTACCGTCCTGGTAGTCGTTTACAAGGTCGGGAGTTACATTGACATCCATGATGTGCTTTTTCGGGCGCGCGTAGAAATAACTGTCGCGCGCGACTCCGCAGAGGCGCCAGAAATCCTGGTCTTCGGCATAAGAGCCATCGTTCCAACGGTAGACCTGGAAGGCGATCAGGTTCTCTTTCCCGGGCTTGACGAAGTTTGTTACATCGAATTCGGCTGAGAGTTTGCTGTCCTCGCTGTACCCGACGAATTTACCGTTGATCCAGAGATAGATGTTGCTGGTCACTGAACCGAAGTGGATCATGATGTTCTTGTCTTTCCACTCCGCAGGAATCGTGAAGGTGTTGCGATAATGACCTACGTGGTTTTCTTCTGTAGGGGGAATAGGGGGATTGTTCTCATAGTGTCCCCTCCAGGCGTAGCCTATATTGACATATAGAGGATCGCCGAAGCCGTTGAGCTCCCACATTCCAGGGACCGGCATATCCGACCACGCGGAATCATCGAAGTCGCTTTTCCAGAAATCGGTCTTTCTGGTGTGGGCGTCCTTCACCCATTTAAACTTCCACATTCCATTGATGGATAGGTAATTGGAGCTCTGTTCGGGAGAAGAGATCTCGTCGTTTTCGTAGGCAAAGAAATCTGCGTGCATTGGCGCACGGTTGATTTCGTTGACTGCGGGGTCTTTCCATTCGTTGAAGTTCTGGGCAGATGCCGCGAGACCGATGGCGGCTGCTGCGATGGCGGTTATTATAGTACGGTAGTTCATTATTATGTGATTTGCTTCAAAGTTAGCACTTTTTATTCAATCTGAGACCGATTCGCCCCCGATCCAGGTCGACGGAGACTACGGTTACCATCACGTGTTGGTGGAGTTTGACGACCTTGGTCGGGTCGACCTGGCCGCGGACGCCCATCTGGCTTACGTGGATAAGGCCGTTTTCATGGAGTCCGATATCGACGAAGGCGCCGAAATTGGTGATGTTGGTGACGATTCCCGGCAGCTCCATCCCGGTCTTGAGGTCGGTGATGTCGTGGACATCGTCGGCAAAGCTGAATTCGGAGGCCTGCTCGCGCGGGTCGAGTCCCGGTTTCGCGAGTTCCTTGAGGATGTCATTGATGGTGGGGAGGCCCTTGTCGGCCGTGACATAGACCTCGGGCTTGATCTTAGCGAGCAATTCGGAGTTGCCTATGAGTTCGCCGGTAGTGACGCCAAGGTCGCGCGCCATCTTGTCTACGATGACGTAGGATTCGGGATGGACGGCGCTGGCGTCCAGCGGATTCTTCGCGCCGCGTACTCGCAGGAAGCCCGCGCACTGCTCGAAGGCCTTCGCCCCGAGGCGCGGTACTTTCAAGAGCTCGGCGCGGCTCGTAAAACCGCCGTTCGCGGTCCTGTAGGCCACTATATTCTCGGCCAGCGAGGGGCCGATGCCGGCTACATAGGCCAGCAGGTAAGGGGAGGCGGTGTTCAGGTTGACT